>DATFEU010000288.1:0-3561 GCA_035250725.1 Actinomycetota bacterium | reverse complement strand
GGCTCCTCCCTCCAACAGGTGGGTGGCGAACGAATGTCGCAAGGTGTGAGGCGTCACCCGCCTGCCAGACAGGGTGGCGCCTCCGTATCGTCCCACAAGCCGTCGGATGTCGCGTGGGGAGATCGGCCGACGCCTGAGGTTGAGGAACAGCGCGGCCTCGCCCTCCGGCCGGAGCAGCTCTCGGCCCTCCGCGAGCCATGCGGCGACCGCGTCGCACGAGTGATCGCTCATCGGAACCTCGCGCTCCTTCGACCCCTTCCCGATCACCGACACGCGGGCGCGGTCGAGGTCGACGGCGATCACCGGGAGGCCGGCCACCTCCGCCACCCGCAGCCCCGAGCCGTAGAGGAGTTCGAGGATCGCGCGGTCGCGAAGCGCCACGGCGCGGGCCCGCTTGGCCGACTCCTCGTCGGCCTTCGGGTCGTCACCGGCGTCGGGGGCCTCCACGAGCGCGGCGGCCTCCGTGGGCCGGAGCACGACCGGGAGCCGGGACGAGACCTTCGGCCGGCCGAGCAGGATCGATGGGTCGCGTTCGACCACGCCCTGCCCGCGGGCCCACCGGTAGAACGTGTGGATCGCTCCGACGCGCCGGGCGATCGACGCCCGCGCGTACCCGAGCGTGGTGAGCTGGGCGAGGAAGCGACGCAGGTCGTCGAGGCCCGCGGTCGCGAGCCCGTGTCCTCCCCGACCGAGGAACCGTGAGAGCTGGCCGAGATCCCTCCCGTACGCCTCCACGGTGGAGGTGGCGAGGTGCCGCTCGTACCGGAGGTGGTCGGCGAATTGACCGATCCGGGCCTCGTCCGACGAGGCCTCGTTGCCCGGGGCATCGCCGTGGGGGAGGTCGGACGCGGCGTGGTTCGGACGGGCGGCCATCGGTCCCTCTCGGCTGGGGTCGGACACCTTGTACCAATCGGACCCCGAGGGTTCAAGCACGCCCCTTCGGCGAGACGGAACCGGGCCGGTTCGGGGGCGCCTGCGCCGATCAGCGCGCCGGAGCCCGGGCGCCCTTCAGGGTCGTCTCGTATCGACCGCCGATGCTCCGGACGAACCCCCGGAGCTCGAGCTCCATCAGCAACGTGACCGCCTCGGGAACGCCGACGCCGAGGGTCGAGGCCACGTGTTCGGGAAGCGTCGGCCCGGCGAGCGTCTCGAGCGCGCGACGCTGGGCCTCGTGCAGATCCTCGCCGACCGCCTCGACGTCGAGCCCGAGGCCGAGGTCGTGCAGGAGATCCTCCGAGCCGCGGATCATCGCGGCGCCGTCACGGATCAGCTGGAGCGGGACATGTGCTACCGGGTTCGTCACCGAACCCGGGACGGCGTAGACCTCGCGTCCGAACTCCATCGCGTGCTCGGCCGTGATCAACGACCCGCTGCCGATCGCGCCCTCGACCGCGACGGTCGCGCGGCAGAGCCCGGCCACGATGCGGTTGCGAGCGGGGAAGTTGCGCGGTTCGGGGCGCGTCCCCGGCGCGAACTCCGTCACGATCGTCCCGTCCGACCCGATGCGCCGCAGCAGCTCGCGTCCGCCCGGGTCGTACGCGACGTCGACGCCGCAGCCGAGCACCGCGAGCGTCGAGCCGCCGACCGACAGAACCCCCTCGTGCGCCGCCGCGTCGATCCCTCGCGCCGCGCCGCTCACCACCGTCACGCCGGCGAGCCCGAGCGCACGGCCGAGGTCGGCGGCGAGCTCACGGCCGGACGCCGTGCACCGACGCGCCCCGACGATCGCGACGGCCGACGTGACGGCGGGGAGCCCGGCGCCGACCACGTACAGGGCGGCGGGGGGATCGTGGATCTGCTCGAGCTGTGTCGGGTACTCGGGCGAGCCCCACGTCACGAAGCGCGCGCCGCACGCCTGCGCCCGGGCGGCGAGCGTCTCCGGATCAAGCGATCGAGCGAACCGCCGATCGCCGTCGCTCCCGGCACGCCCGTCACGGATCTGTGCGAGCACGGCCGCCGCGGTTCCGCGTCGGGCGGCGAGGGCGATCAGCCGGCGCGGCGTGATCGTTCGGAGCGCCGAGAGCACGAGGAGCGCTCGACGGTCCTCGTCCGTGGCGGCGAACCCGTCCGGCCACGCGGGGCACGGCGGACCGGTGTCCCGCTCGGCCTCATCCGGCATGCTCGAGCTCCGTCGCGGACGTGCTCGCGCGATACGCGAGCGCTTCGACGACCTGGTCCGGCGTGACGCGGTCGGTCCCCGCCAGGTCGGCGATCGTCCGGGCGACCTTCAGCACCCGATCGAACCCGCGACCGGTCAGGCCGTGACGATCGACCGCGGCGGCGAGCATCGATCGCGCCTCGTCCGACATCCGCGACTCGCGGCGGACGAGTGGGCCGGGGAGCTGCGCGTTGCAGATCGGCCCGAGCGCCGCGTAGCGGCGGCGCTGTCGCGCGCGCGCCTCCTCGACGCGTTGGCGGACCGACGACGAGGACTCAGCGTGCGCCTCGCCGAGTAGCTCCCGCTTGGTGAGCCTCGGGACCGTCAGGTGGATGTCGACACGGTCGAGCAGCGGTCCCGACAGCTTGGCGGCGTACGCCTGGATGCGGTCGTCCCGGCACCGGCATCGGCGGACCGGATCGCCGGCGAACCCGCATGGGCACGGGTTGGTGGCGGCCACGAGCGTGAACCGAGCGGGAAACGCCGCCGTCGCGGCCATCCTGGTCACGACGACGCGTCCGTCCTCGAGCGGTTGCCGGAGCCCCTCGACCGCGTCCCGGCGGAACTCGGTGAACTCGTCGAGGAACAGCACCCCGTGGTGGGCGAGCGAGACCTCGCCGGGCCGCAGGTACCCTGCGCCGCCACCGAGGAGGGCTGCCGCGGACACGGAGTGGTGCGGCGATCGGAACGGTCGCTCGCGGACGAGGCCTCCTTGGAGCATCCCCGCCACCGAGTGGAGCTGAGTCACCTCGAGCGCCTCGGGCCGGGACATCGCGGGCAGGATCGTCGCGAGCCGGCGGGCGAGCATCGTCTTGCCCGCGCCGGGCGAGCCCACGAGCAGGACGTTGTGGCCTCCGGCTGCGGCGATCTCGAGGGCGCGGCGGGCCTGCGCCTGGCCGCGGACCTCCCTCAGGTCCACCGTGTGCCGGTCGTCGCCGCCGGGCCGTTCCTCCACCGAAGGCGACGGGGTCCACGACCCTCGGAAGAACGACACGACCTCGCCGAGCGTCGCGGCCCCCACGACCTCGAGGTCCTCGACGAGTGCCGCCTCGGCGGCGTTGGCACTCGGCACGACGATGCCGCGCGATCCGGCTCGAGCGGCCGCGACGGCGGCCGACAGGATCCCGGGGGTCGAGACCAGCTCACCACGGAGCGAGAGCTCGCCCGCGAACACCCACGCGGCGAGCCCCGCCGAGCGGACCTGCGCCGACGCGGCGAGCACCCCCATCGCGACGGGCAGGTCGAGGCCCGGCCCGTCCTTACGGAGGTTGCCGGGCGAGAGGTTGACGACCACGCGGCGGAGCGGCCACTCGAGCCGCGCATTCTCGACGGCCGGCCGGATCCGATCGCGCGCGTCCTGCACCGCCGCGCCGGGAAGACCCGTCAGGGTGAGCGAGGGCAGA
>DATFEU010000237.1:0-8458 GCA_035250725.1 Actinomycetota bacterium | reverse complement strand
CCCAACTCGAACGGGGTGCGATAGGGAGGAGATGTCCCTCGAGTGGAGGAGGTGGCTGGATGCGCGGAAGATCCGCGTTGGCAACGGCGGTGGTCCTCGTTGACGCTCGCCGTCGCAGGGTCGACGACGGTGTCGGCGGTCGCAGGTCCGAGATCGTGTCCGAAACGGAGAGACGTCCGAAGGAGGAGGTAAACCTGTGAGGTCCACTCGACACGCTGTCGGGGTCGCGGCCGTCATCAGCTTGATGCTGGCGTTCATGCCGATGGCGAATGCGGCCGACGAGACGAAATGTGGCAAGAAGGTAACGCTGGACAGACTGCTCGAGTGCGTCACGGTGGCCGGCGTCCTCGAGCATGAGGAGGCCTTCCAGGCGATCGCGGACGAGAATGACGACAACCGGGCGTCGGGAACGTCTGGCTACGACGACTCCTTGGCCTACGTCGAGGATCGGCTGACCGCTGCCGGCTACAACGTCACGCGTCAGGAGTTCGACTTCTTCAAGTTCACGGTGCTCGGACCCTCGGTCCTGCAGCAGACCGCACCGGTCCCGACGACCTACGTCGAGGACGTCGACTTCTTCCCCACTCCGCATTCGGAGGAGGGTGATGTCACCGCAGCGGTGACGAACGTCGATCTCCAGCTCGGGCTGGGCAACGCGTCGACGAGTGGATGTGAGGCCTCTGACTTCACCGGATTCCCGGCCGGCAACATCGCGCTCATCCAACGCGGGACCTGCACCTTCGAACTGAAGGGGGAGAACGCCGCTGCGGCCGGCGCCGTCGGAGTGCTGTTCTTCAACCAGGGCAACACGGTGGATCCGAGCCGGCAGGGCCTGCCAGCGGTCACGCTCGGCAACGGCTTCACGGGTGGCATCCCGGCTCTGAGCACGACCTATGCTCGAGGTGCCGAGTTCTCGGCGATCGCTGGTCTCCGGATGCGGCTGTTCGCCAACGTCAGTCGGGTGCCGGCGACGACCGAGAACCTCATCGCCGAATCGCAGACCGGCGATCCCAACAACGTGATCATGGCGGGTGCCCACCTCGACTCGGTCGCCGCGGGACCCGGCATCAACGACAACGGCTCCGGCTCGAGCGCGCTGCTCGAGGTCGCCGAGCAGATGGCCAAGGCGAAGCCGGCCAACAGGCTGCGCTTCGCCTGGTGGGGCGCCGAGGAGGATGGCCTCGTCGGATCGACACATTACGTCAACCAACTCGACGAAGCCGGATTGGCCGACATCGAGATGTATCTCAACTTCGACATGGTGGCCTCCCCGAACTACGGCCTGTTCATCTACGACGGCGACGGCTCCGGGTTCGGCCTCGTCGGTCCGGACGGCTCGGACGAGATCGAACAGCTCTTCGAGGAGTTCTACGAGGGTCGTGACACGCCATCGCGGCCGACAGCGTTCGACGGCCGCTCGGACTACCAGGCGTTCATCCTCAACGGCGTGCCAGCCGGCGGGTTGTTCACGGGGGCGGAGGTCCCCAAGACGGCCGAACAGCAAGCCCTGTGGGGCGGCACGGCCGGCATCGCGTTCGACCCGTGCTACCACCAGGCCTGCGACACCATCGACAACCTGAGCCTCACCGCGCTGGGCCTCAATGCGGATGCGATCGCGTACGTGACCTTCTTGTTCGCGTCTGGCGATGAGGTGATCAACGACTAGGAGGAAGCATTTGGGGGGGTCGGTCTTCGGGCCGGCCCCCTCGAACTCAGCTGTCGGTCCGACCCGCAAGGGCCGGAGCCAGCGTCGTCATCGCGGCCTGAGCGCCCCGACGAGATCGTCCCTGGATCGCTGTGCTCGCTCGACGCCCGGACGGCCCCGAGGTCATGGACCGGTCTAGGTTCCGCTACAGGTTCCTCCCGTTCGCGATGTCGACACCGTTGAAGCGGAGAACGGCGACGTCACCCCTCGGAAGGGCTGGGATCCCGACGCTCCTCGAGCGTGGAGCGTGGGGCGCGTTTGGTCGCAACCATCCGGGCCCTTGGATGCTTGCGGGAGCGCGTCAGGGTGGCCGAGGATGGTGAGCGGATCGCGTCGGGGCGCCGGACCCGACGTTCGGAGGCGGCGACGGATCCATCCTGACGACGTTTCCCGGGGCGACGCATGACGCAGAGCCGGTCCTCCGCTGTGCCGTCCAGGAACGGCCGGATCGTGGTCGGCGGGCGCGCGGTCCTCGGGACGGAGGACATCGGGGTGACGCGCTTCCTTCCCTGACGTGCTGAGGTGGCGGCGTCAGCAGGCGATGGGGCCGGGCCAGAGGTGCTCGATCAGGTAGACGCAGGGCTTGATCTTCGTCCAGGGGGCCCTCGTCAGGTCCGTGGCCCTAGCCTCCTCGTAGTCGCACGTGCCCGAGACCGGCTCGAACGTCAGCGCGCCGCCTCGGACGTCCCAACGGTAGGTCCCCCGATCCTGCGGGCACCACGGGTCGTTGAAGAAGGTGACCCGGTCGCGTTCGACCGTGTACATCCCGAGCGACTTGAACCCCGAGAGCTGATGGTTCAGCCAGTAGTTGCCTCGATGGAACGCGAGCGTGCTGACCCCGGCGTTCAGGAAGAACGGCGGACAGCGCAGGCAGCGGAACGGAAGGAGGCCGTCCACGTCCTCGATCGTGAGGATCCGCAGGTACGTCCCGTCGATGGGCGTCCGCGTCCGGGGCGGGATCGGAGTGGTGTACGCGTAGGGCGTGTCCTCGGGCGCGAGCTCGAACGGGTTCGCGGTGGTGAACACCGTGCTGGTGCCCCTCCGCGAGGACCGCTCCACCGGCGACGGCGACGGCGGCGGCGACGGGGAGGCGCTTGAGCGTTCGGGACCGGACGCGGCCGGCCGGGCCGCGTCATCGCCGGTGCAGGCCGCGAGCAGGACGACCGCGGCAGAGCAGGAAACCACAACGCGAACGATCGTCGACATGACATCGAGCATACGAACGGTCCCGGCAGGTTCGCTGAGACGTACGAAGGGCGGAGCACGAGGCTCCGCCCTTCGCTCGTCTGCGATGGGGTCAGTACAGGTACCGACGGTCCCGAACGAACCCGTATCCCTGCCAGATCTTGCCGAGGCCCCAGTAGCGGCCGGCGTTGGCAAGGATCAGCCCGACCAGGATGACCGTGTACACGACGTGGTCGTCGAGGAACGGGTTGTGCTCCGGCCAGATCGCCGTTCCGAGGTAGAAGGCCGCGAGCCAGACGATGCCTCCGACGGCGGCGATGCGGGTCATCACGCCGGAGATCAGCCCGAGGCCGATCAGCAGGAGCGAGACCATGTAGACCCAGTCGAGCCATCCGCCGACCTGAGGTCCGGCCTGCGTCATCTCGTACGCCGTGATCGTCTGGATATTGTCGGCGAACGGACCCTTGAGCGCGAACCCGACCGCGCCAGCCGTGGGGCTCGCGCCGCTGATCCATGCGTCGGGCCCGAAGAAGTCGATGCCGGTGGTCTGGCCGGCCTCGTTCACGACCCGGCCCGTTGAGAACCCGAGGGCGAACGCCTTGTCGAGGAACGCCCACAGGAACGTCCAGCCCATCGCGAGCCGGAGGATCCCCATGATCCGCTGGAGCCCCTTCGTGTGCACGGGCTCGAGCCTCTCGATCTCGGGGATGTCGATGCTCCGCTCCGTCATCTGGAGCTCGTCTGTCGCCTGCATCTGTCCCCACCTCCTTCGTCTTGCGAGCAGCGTCGGCGAAGGCGGTGGCCGTGCCAGCGGTCGTTCGACCCGGGCCCGAGGGGACCTTCGGGACGGGCTCCTCGCCCGAGCCGGTCACCCTCAGGGTCGAGGAGCGACCGGCCCTCGCCGCCTGAGCCGTCGCGGCCCTGGTCGAGGCCTCCCTCGATCCCTGGACGATCCCTCGCCGCTTCGAATCGTTCGTCGCCGGTCCGATGCGTGACCGACGCATCCGGCAACGAGGGTCGGTTGAGCCTCAACCCGCCCTGGTCGCACCCCGAGACCGATCCTCCTGTCGGCGGGCTGGCGCCCCAGTGCGTTCTGGGGCATGGTTGGCCCCACCGTGGAGGCGAACGAGCGGGAGCCAGCGGCGGACGAGATGCGATCCGATGACGGCCGCCGTCTTCGGGTCGTCGCTGGTTGCGCATTGCTCGCGGGGGTGTACGCGGCCGCGGCGTTCTTCAGCCTGCGCCTCGCGATCGTGGAGGAGAACGTCACGCCCCTCTGGCCGCCGACGGGCATCGCCGTCGCGGCACTCCTGCTCTTCGGCACGAGGTGGTGGCCGGGCATCGCGATCGGCGCCCTGGTGGTCAACCTCCCGATCACGCCGTCGCCGCTCGCGGCGGCGGCGACCGCGGCCGGGAACACGCTCGCGCCGGTCCTCGCCGTATGGATCCTTCGCCGGGCCCGGTTCCGGACCGAGCTCGATCGTCCTCGCGACGTCGTCGTGCTCCTCGTCGCCGCCCTCTTCAGCATGACCGTGAGCGCGTCGATCGGAGCCGGCACGCTCGTGCTGTCCGATCAGGTGCCGGCCGGTGACTTCTGGACCTCGTGGTCGGTGTGGTGGGCGGGGGATTCGATGGGGGTGCTCGTGGTGGCGCCGTTCCTGCTGGTCCTGTGGAACCGGGCCCACCATCGCTACCCACCGCCGCGGCGGCTCGAGTTGCTGGAGCTGTTCGTCGTGCTCGCGCTCCTCGCGGCGGTCGCCCTGTTCGCCGTCACGGCGGAGGTGTCGATGCTGTTCGTCGCGCTGCCGTTCGTCGGCTGGGCGTCGTGGCGCTTCGAGCAGTCCGGTGCCGCGCCCGCCGCGCTGCTCGTCTCCAGCGCGGCGACGTGGGCGGCGGTCGGAGACCGAGGCCCGTTCATGGGGGCGGACCTCGTCGACCGGATGATCACGCTCCAGGGGTTCAACGCCACCGTGGCGTTCACGGCCTTCTTCCTGGCCGCCCTCGTCTCCGAACGCGCGCGCTCGCGGCAGGCGCTCGAACGCGGCGCGGCCGACCTCGAGGCGCGCGTGCAGCGGCGGACGACCGAGCTGTCCGAGGCGAACCAGCGGCTCGCCGCGCAGATCGCCGAGCGCCGCGAGGCGGAGTCGAGGCTCCGCCGGAGCGAGCGGCAGCTTGCCGAGGCGCACGAGGTCGCGAACATCGGGGCGTGGGAGTGGGACCTCGCGGGCGACGAGGTCTCGTGGTCCGAGGAGATGTTCAGGATCCACGGAGCCGAGCCCGGGGCCTTCCAGGTCACGTTCGAGAGGGCGATCGAGTTCATCGCCGAGGCCGACCGGCCCAGGATCCGCCGCAACACCGAGGTCGCGCTCGAGCAGCGTCGGGCCGAGGTGCCCGACGTCGAGTACCGGATCGAGCTGCCCGACGGGCGCACGAAACACCTCCACGCCAGGTCTCGCTTCTCGCTGGCCGACGACGGAACGCCGGTGCGCATGTTCGGCATCGTGCAGGACGTGACCGAACGCCACGAGTTCGAACGAGAGCATCGGATCGCCGACACGCTCCAGCGCTCGCTGCTCCCCGCGTCGTTCCCGGAGATGGACGGCGTGTCGATCGCGGCCAGGTACGTGCCGGCGGAGCGTGGGCTCGCGGCCGGCGGCGACTGGTACGACGTGATCGCGCTCGGCGCGGGGCGCGTCGCGCTGGTGATCGGCGACGTCGCGGGCCACGGGCTGGAAGCGGCGAGCCTCATGGGGCAGCTCCGGACGGCGGTTCGAGCGTACGCGCTCGAGGGTCACCCGCCGACCGTGGTGGCGGAGCGCACGGATGCCCTGATGCATGAGGTCGCCGAGGACGAGATGGCCACGCTGCTCTTCGTCGCGCTCGACGTCGAGGCGTGTTCCGCCACGATCGTGTGCGCGGGGCATCCGCCACCGATCGCGATCGGCCCCGGCGGTGCCCGGCTCCTCGAGGTCGACCTCGCGCCCCCGCTCGGGTTCGGGCCGCGTAGCGGGTTCCGGGCCTCGACCGCGACGGTCCAGACGGGAGACACCCTGCTCCTGTACACGGACGGGTTGATCGACCGGCACGACCTCGCGATCGACCTGGGGCTGCGACGGCTGCTCGCCGCGGCCGAGGCCAACCGGGAGGCCGACCCCGACGAGCTGTGCGACCAGCTGCTTTCGGCGATGGTGTCGGGCGACGTCTCCGACGACATCGCGGTGCTCGCCGTGTGCCTGGCCCCCACGGCCCCTGGGGATCTCCGCCTCCGGATCCCTGCGGAGCCGGACGCGTTGTCGCAGATGCGGCGACGCCTCGCTCGCTGGCTGGACGCCGCCGGCGTTCCGGCCGACGTCCGGGGCGACGTCGTCCTCGCCTCCTCGGAGGCGGCCGCGAACAGCATCCGTCACGCGTACGGTCCGTCGAGGGCCTGGGTCGAGGTGGAGGCGGCGGTCTCGAGCGATGAGGTCCACGTCGTCGTCCGTGACCGCGGCCGCTGGCGAGCTCCGCGGGGCCGCGGGGGCAGAGGGCTCTCCGTCATCGAGGCGTGCATGCGCTCCGTCGAGATCGACCGGGGGGCCGCCGGCACCGAGGTCCGGATGCGCCGGCCGATCCGGACCAAGGTCGCTTCGTGAGCCGGCTCGCCGACCTCGCCGTGGAGGAGCAGGACGGTGCCGTCGTGGCCACGATCACGGGCGAGATCGACCTCTCGAACGCGGTGACGCTCGAACGCGCGATGCTCGATGCCGTCCCGAACACGGCCAGCGGGATGGTCGTCGACCTCTCCGGGGTGAGCTACCTCGACAGCGCGGGGATCCGGATGCTCGGCGAGATGGCCGAACGGCTCCGCTGGCGGGAGCAGCGGCTGGCCGTCGTGGCGCCGGAGGGATCGCGCGTCCGCGGCGTCCTGACGATGGCGGGTGCTCAGGACGTGGTCGCGTTCGAGGAATCGTTCGACGCGGCGCTTCGAACGATCGTCGGCGAGGGCTGACCCACGCGTGATAGAACCTCCTTCGACGCGACCGAGGAGGGGATGATGTCGAGCCGGCCACCCAAGGGCGGGATCGTCAGCTTCGCCGCCGTGCTGTTCACGCTGGCGGGGTTCTTCGATGCGATCCACGGGCTCGGCGCGATCTTCAAGAAGGAGTACTTCGACGAGAGCGCGCTCCTCTACGAGAACCTCCAGGTGTGGGGGTGGATCTGGCTCGTGCTCGGACTCCTGCAGATCTCCGCGGCCTACATGATCGTGGGACGCGCCACCGCGGGTCGCACGCTCGGGATCGTCGTCGCCGGCATCTCGGTCGTCATCGCGTTCGCCTCGCTCGGGGCGCACCCGCTCGGAGCGACGCTCGTGATCGCGGTCGACCTCCTCATCATCTGGGGCCTGACCGTGCACGGGGACCTGTTCGTGCCCGGCGGGGTCGGCGAGGATCCGCGCGCGCCTCGCCCGGAGCCATCCGGCCGGCCGTACGCCTAGCGGTTACTCGGAGACCACGAGAGCGCCGGCCGCGGCTCCCCTTCGAGGGCCGCCCTGAAGGGCTGCTGTCGCGTGAAGGCGTCGGGATGCGCTCCGGCGCAATGGGGTTGACGAGATCCGGGCTTGCGCTGATCACGGGCGGCGGTGCATAGTTCGGAGCAGGACGTCCGAGCTACGACGCTCGGTCGATGGACGGCGGCGCGACGCGGGCACGCGCCGCCGTCTCCTTTTCCGGGGATCGGAGCCGCTCCGGCCTCGGTGCTACCCTGTCGAACTTCGGGCGCGTAGCTCAGCGGGAGAGCGCTCGCCTCACACGCGAGAGGTCGCAGGTTCAAAACCTGCCGCGCCCACCGGCCCCGGAGAGCCGCCACAAGGGGGAGCAGATGTCCGCAACCAACGAGATCGCGCCGACCGAGGCTCGCACCGGGGTCGCGGCGCGCGCGGTCGGGCTGAGCAAGGTCTACGGCGAGGGCGACGCCGCCGTCAGGGCGCTGGATGACGTGTCCGTGGACTTCGAGCGCGCGCGCTTCACCGCGATCATGGGCCCATCGGGGTCCGGCAAGTCCACGCTGCTGCACTGCATGGCCGGACTCGACACGCCCACATCGGGGCAGGTGTTCATCGGGGACGTCGACCTCACGATGCTCTCGGAGAAGGCGCTGACGCTCCTGCGTCGGCAGAAGGTCGGCTTCGTGTTCCAGGCCTACAACCTGGTCCCGACGCTGACCGCGAAGGAGAACATCACGTTGCCGCTGGACATCGCGGGCGAGCAGCCCGACCAGGCGTGGTTCGACCAGGTTGTCGACACGACCGGGATCCGCGACCGGCTCTCGCACCGGCCGACCGAGCTCTCGGGAGGGCAGCAGCAACGGGTCGCGAGTGCCAGGGCGCTCGTCACGAAGCCCGAGATCGTGTTCGCCGACGAGCCCACCGGGAACCTGGACTCGAAGGCGGGTCATGAGATCCTCACGTTCCTCCGGTCCGCCGTGAAGGAGCACGACCAGTCGATCGTGATGGTCACGCACGACGCCTCGGCGGCGAGCTTCGCCGACCGCATCGTGTTCCTCGGAGACGGCAAGGTCGTGGACGAGATG
>DATFEU010000188.1:0-14818 GCA_035250725.1 Actinomycetota bacterium | reverse complement strand
GGTCGCCCGCGATCGCGGGGCGATGGGGCCGCGGCTGGGTCATCGCCTGGTAAACGTCCGCCGCCGCGAGGAGCCTGGCGGCGACCGGCACCTCGGCCCCCGAGGCCCCGTGATGGTAGCCGGACCCGTCGTGGCGCTCGTGGTGCATCCCTGCGATCCTCGCGATCGGCTCGAAGACCTCGGACCGGGCCAGGATCCGCTCGGTGTAGTACGGGTGGAGGCGGACCTGTTCCCACTCCGCCGCGGACAGGCTCCGCGGCCGCTCCCACACGCCGCTGCTCACGCCGGTCCGCCCGAGATCGTGCAGGAGACCGGCGAGCAGGATCGTCTCCGGGTCCTCGAGCCCCAGAGACCGCGCGGCATCCGCCGCGATCTCGGCGACGCCGGTCGAGTGGCCGAGCGTGAACGGCGTCTTGAGGTCCACGAAGTCCGCGAAGGCTCGGGCGAGCGGCTCGAGCCGATCCTCTGCGATCCGCCGGACCGGCCGAGGTTCCGCAGCGAGGACCGCGGGCCACGGATCCTCGGCGTCGAAGCGCCGGAACTCGTCCGGAGCGACCGCCGAGAGGGCCTCGGCCACCGCCGGATCGAACCAGCCGCCGGATCGGCGGCGGACCATCTCGAGTGCGGCCTCGTCTCCCGATGACGCGTGGAAGAGCACTGCTTGCCTCGCGGGCTCGGCGATCCGGGCGGCGAGGGCGATGTCGTCGGCCCGCAGGCCGCGCGGTCCACCTTTGCCATCCCAGCGTTCGAGGTTCTCGCCGAGTGCTCGCCGGACACCCTCGCCCAGTTGCAACCGGTCCGCCATGAGCGCCGCGACCTCGCAGACGGCCTCGGTGATCGCCTGCTCCGTCTCCTTCCCGCCGGTGACGGACTTGACGACGTAGCGGACCCGGCCGGCGCCGGCCCCCTTCCCGGCAACGCGCAGGAACCCGAGTGCCTCCCTCTGGCTGGCGACGTCGACCCGCTCCGCCACCCGGCGCATCGCCATCTCGTCCGGGCCGAAGAGCTGGGTCTCCTCGTGGCTGGTGGCCGTGCATCCGAGGTGCTTCAGCAGCGTCGTGTAGTACACGACGGAGACCTCGGCCTCGGGGAGTCCCATCCTCCGCGCGATCGCCGTCGCGACGACGCACGCACGGATCGCCAACTCACGCGACTGCCCCATCGCGAGGTCCGTCGTGACGGACAGGGCCGCCAGCAGGTCCGCCAGACGCAGATCGGGCACGGACTCCCTCCAGGATCTCGAGACCCAGCGGCAGGATGGCAGCCGTCGTCCGCGGGCGCCACCGGAAGATGGGCAGACCTACCGATGACCGATCCCCCGCCCTTCGCGCACGATCCGAGCCAAGGGAACGAGGAGGTGCGCGATGGCTCAGGTGGCGAGCATCCGGCAGGCGTTCCGCAGGAACGGTGCGCCGACGAGGTCCAGGAGCTCCTTGTTCACCGGTACGTTCCTCACGGTGGCCGTCGCCGAGCTCGCGTACTTCACGGCTGACGGCGTCCTGCTCCCGGCGCTCCCCCGCTACGTCGAAGGCCCGCTCGGCGCCGGCAATGTCGCGGTCGGGATCGTGGTCGGGGCGTTCAGCGTGTCCGCCTTCTTCCTTCGTTCGTGGACGGGACGGCTGTCGGACCGGCACGGGCGGCGGATCGTGATGATCGCCGGCGCGTCGCTGTTCGCGATATCGGTCGTCGGCTACCTCGTGGCGACCTCGATCCCGGTCCTGGTTGCGATGCGGCTGCTGACGGGGGTCGGCGATGCGTTGTTCTTCGTCGCCGCCCTCAGCGCGAACGTCGATCTCGCCCCCGAGGACCGTCGAGGCGAGGCGATGAGCTTCGCGTCGCTCTCGCTGTACGTCGGGATCGGGGCGGGTCCGTTCATCGGCGAGGCCCTGATCGCCTGGCGCGGCTTCGAGGCCGCGTGGGTCACGTCGATCGCGCTCGCGGCCGCGGCGGTCGTCCTCGCGCTCCGCCTGCCGGCGATGTGCCCCGACCGAGACGATGTCGCTCCGGAGCCTCACCGGCTCGTGCATCGGGCCGGCCTGCTCCCCGGCGTCGTGCTGTTCGCGACGATCTGGGGCATGGGTGGCTTCCTGGCGTTCGTCCCGCTGTACGCGCTCGACCTCGGCATGGGAGGCGCGGGTTCGGTGCTCGGGCTGTTCGCGGGGCTCGTCGTCATGATCAGAAGCGTCGGTGCCACGATCCCGGACCGGATCGGACCGGGGCGCGCCGTGCGGACCTCGCTCGTGCTGACCTCGATCGGTCTGGCCGTCATCGGCCTCTGGCGGACCCCGAGCGGACTCTTGGTCGGGACCTTCGTCTTCGGCGTCGGGATCGCGCTGTTCACGCCGGCGCTGTTCACGCTCGCCGTGACGGGCATCTCGGCGAGCGAACGAGGCGCCGTGATGGGCACCACGAGCGCGTTCCTTGATCTGGCGTTCGGGCTGGGCCCGGCCAGCCTCGGGTTCGTGGCGGCGGCCATCGGACGGGATGCGATCTTCCTCGCGGGCTCGGCCGTAGCGGTCCTTGGCCTCGCCTTGGTCGTTGCCACGGGCTTGGGGAGGTCGTCGGCGCACGTCGCCGCGCATCGAACGACCTAGATGGAGCCTTGGTTCGTCTTCGAACGAACGACCTCGTCGATCGCTGGTCCTCGCAGCTGTGGTTGTCCTCGCCGTTGATACAGGTGTCGCTGCCCAGAACCCGTTCAGCGTGTCGTGCCCCGTCCCCCGCTCAGGATGTCCGCGCCCGGACCGCCTCGCAGGTGATCGTGGCCTCCTCGACGCATGCGCCGCGCGATCGTTCGTTGTCACCCGTCGGCCGCGACGAGCTCGCGGAGGGCGCGGAACGCTCGGCCGCGGTGGCTGATCCGATCCTTCTCCTCGTCGGCCAGCTCCGCCATCGTCCGTCCGGGTGTCTGGTCCGGGACGAAGATCGGGTCGTAGCCGAAGCCGCGTTCGCCTCGCCGCCGGGTGACCAGCGTCCCGTTGCAGGTCCCGTCCGCAGAGACAGCCCCGCCTTCCGGCGTCGAGACCACGGCTAGGCAGACGTAGCGCGCCCGGCGCTCGTCGAGTGGCATCTCCTCCACCACCGAGATCAACGTCGCGAGGTTCGCCTCGTCGCTCGCGTCCTCGCCGGCGAACCGAGCCGACCGGGGTCCCGGACCGCCGCCGAGCCCGTCGACCTCGAGGCCCGAGTCGTCGGCCATCGCCGGGATGCCGAGCGCGGACGCGACGGCCAGCGCCTTCTCCGCGGCGTTCTCCAGGTAGGTCTCGTGCGGCTCGTCGACGTCCGGCCACGGGCCGTCGTGGGTCTCGACGGTGACCCACTCGACCGGCCAGTCCGAACAGATCCGCCCGAGCTCGCGGAGCTTGTGCGGGTTCCTCGACGCGATCGCGAGCCGCTTGGGGAACGGCACCGGCCTACGCCAGGATGTCACGCTGGATCTGCGTGAGCTGCTTGGTCCCCGCCTCGGCGAGGTCGAGCAGCGCGTCGAGGTCCGTCCGGGCGAACGGCTCACCCTCGGCCGTTCCCTGCACCTCGACGAGCCGGCTGGAGCCCGTCATCACGACGTTGCAGTCGACCTCGGCGCTCGCGTCCTCGTCGTAGGCGAGGTCGAGCACGGCCGTACTCCCGACGATCCCGACGCTCACCGCCGAGACGGTGTCCGTCAGAACCTCGGCCGGCACCGCTTCCCGTTCGACCAGCCCGCGGACGGCGAGCGCGAGCGCGATGTAGCCGCCGGTGATCGAGGCGCACCGTGTCCCGGCGTCCGCCAGCAACACGTCGCAGTCGACCGTGATCGTGCGCTCGCCGAGGCGCGAGAGATCGGTCACCGCTCGCAGCGAGCGCCCGATGAGCCGTTGGATCTCCTGGGTCCGGCCTCCGGGGCGGCCTCGCTGGACCTCCCTCGCAGTCCGTTCCTGCGTGGCGCGCGGCAGCATCGAGTACTCGCCGGTCACCCAGCCCTTGCCGGTTCCGCGGAGCCACCGGGGGATGTCCTCGGAGACCGTGGCGGCGACGACCACCTTCGTGCGGCCCATCGAGAACAGGACGGACCCCTCGGCCCAGTCCTGGAACCCGAGCTCAACCGCGACGGGACGGAGTTGATCCGGCGCACGCCCGTCCGGCCGGCCGGGACGCTCGCTCATCCGCCGATCGGCAGACGCATGCCTTCGACGGCCGACTCGATCGGACCGTCGTACTCCTGGCCGGCCTGCTTCTTCGAGACCTCGTGGTCCAGGGACGGCCAGATATGGGTGAGGACGAGCTTGCCGACGCCCGCCTCGCGCGCGTGGTCCCCCGCCTGTCGGGACGACAGGTGGAACGGCAGCAGGTCGTCCCGATCCTGCCACGTCGCCTCGGCGAGCAGCACGTTCGCGTCGCGCGCGAGCTCCACGATGTGATGAGTCGGTCCCGTGTCGCCGGTGTACGCGAGGACCTGGCCGTCGACCGCCACGCGGAATCCGAGGGCGGGGAGGCCGAGGTGTGCCATCGGCTCGGTCTTGATCCGGAACGGCCCGACCTCGAACGCCTCCCCGGGCGCGACCTCGGTGAACGCGAACGCGGTGCGCATCGCCACCTGCGAGTCGATCGAGACGAGATCGGCCAGTCGTTGCGAGAAGTCCGTCGGCACGAACACCGGGAGGCCCGGCTCGCCGAGCTCGCCGTAGTGCCACGCGTAGAAGGCCGGGTACAGATCGACGAAGTGATCAGGGTGCTCGTGGGAGATCACGATCGCGTTCAGGTCGGGGATGTCGATGTGCTCCTGGAGGTTCGCGAGGGTCCCCGTGCCCGCGTCCATCCACAGGTTGAACCCGTCGTGCTGGACGAGGTAGCCGGACGTGGCCGTCGCGGCGTTCGGCCAGGTTCCGCTCGAACCGAGGACCGTCAGCTCCACGCGATCCCCTCCACGGCTCGAACCGACACGGGCAGGACCCCGCCGACCTCGGGCCCGAGGAAGTGGTGGGCGACGCGCGCGAACTGCTGGGGGTCGCCGGTCGTCAGGAACGTGTGTTCGGGCTCGTCGGACGTCTCCCGGAGCGAGGAGGCGTTGCGCAGGACCGCGTAGACGTCCTTGGCGGTCTCCTCGGCGGACGAAACGAGCACGACCTCTCCCCCCATCACCATCTGGATCATCCCCGAGAGCATCGGATAGTGCGTGCACCCCAAGATCAGGGTGTCGACCCCTTCTCGAACCAGCGGCTCAAGATACACGCGGGCGGCCCCCCACAACCCGTCGCTCGAGGTATCTCCCGCCTCCACGTGCTCGACGAAGACCGGGCAAGCCCCGGAGAAGAGCTCGACGTCCGCGCCGGTCGCGGCCACCGCCCGGCCGTACGCGCCGCTTTCCACGGTGGCCACCGTCCCGATCATGCCGATCCGCCCGTTCCGCGTCGAGCGAACGGCCGCCCGGACGCCGGGGTCGATCACCCCGACGACCGGAACGCCGTGGGCCTGCGCCACCTCCGCGATCGCCGCGACCTCGATCGAGTTGCATGCGACGACGAGCATCTTCACGTCGCGCTCGACCAGGTAGCCTGCGATCTCGAGCGCGAACCCGCGGATCTCCTCGAGCGGCCTCGGGCCGTAGGGGAACCGCCCGTTGTCGCCGACGTAGAGGATCGGCTCGTGCGGCAGCAGGTCGAAGATCGCGCGCGCGACCGTGAGGCCGCCCACGCCCGAGTCGAAGACGCCGATCGCGCGTTCGTCGCTCATCGCCCTGAGTCAGCTCCGCGCCCGTTCCCGATAAGGATGGCTACCACCAGAGCGACTCCGAGATCCCCTTCTCGGCGAGCTCCAGGTCGGGCGCCCAGGCGTCCATCGACAGGTACTTCCATCCTCCGTCCGCGAGCAGGCACACGATGTCTCCATCGTCGAGCTCGGCGGCGATCCTCCTCCCCACGTGCAACACGGCACCCGAGGAGATCCCCGCGAAGAGTCCTTCGCGCTCGGTGAGCTCGCGGGTCACCCGGAGGGCGTCCGAGGAGCTCACGAGGAACTTCCTGTCGAGGATCTTCTCGTCGAAGATCGGTGGGGTGAAGCCGTCGTCGAGCGAACGCAGTCCGTACACGAGCTCGCCGAGCTCGGGCTCGGCGGCGATCACCTTGACGTCGGCGTCGTGCCGCTTCAGGCGCCGGCCGACGCCGGTGAGCGTTCCTCCCGTTCCGAGGCCGGCGACGAAGTGCGTGATCTCGGGGAGATCTCGGACGATCTCCTCGCCGGTCCCCTCCTCGTGCGCGCGCGGGTTCGCCTCGTTCCCGTACTGGAACGGCATGAAGTAGCGATCATCCGCCGCGAGGCGGCGGGCCACCTCGATCGATCCGTTCGTTCCCTGGTCGCCCGGCGAGGAGACGATCTCGGCGCCGAACAGCTCGAGGAGCCGGATCCGCTCCTCGCTCGCGTTGTCGGGCATCACGACCGTGAGCCGGTAGCCCTTGCGGCGCGCGACCATCGCGAGCGCGATGCCCGTGTTGCCCGAAGTGGGCTCGAGGATCGTCCGTTCGGCCGTAAGCTCCCCCGACGCCTCGGCCGACTCGATCATGGCCTTCGCGATCCGATCCTTCGTCGAGCCGGTCGGGTTCTGTCCCTCGAGCTTGGCCCACAGCCGAACGCCGGGTTTCGGGCTCATCGCCGAGAGTCCGACGAGCGGGGTCTCGCCGATCGCGTCGAGCACGTCGGGAAACCGCATCAGCGGGGGGAGGTGCGGGTGGGTGCCATCGTCAGGGTGTCCGATCGGGCCTGTCGGACGGCGATTATCCCAGCCCTCGGCGGGATACACCCCGACCGCGGGTCACGCGACGGCGAGGACCGGGAGCGGAAGGCCGGGCGCACGCGCCCGGTGCTTCCGTCGGTTCCGTCGGTTCCGTCGGTTCCGACGCTACGGGAGCAGGTGGAGCGAGTGTTCGGTGTCGGGGCCTTCGCCCACGACCTCGACCGCCACCGAGCCGCGGACGTTCTCGAACTCGCCGGTACCGCCGAGGATCGCGTACGTCCACGTGCCACCGGGACCGAGCTCCGACACCGGCACCTGCCCTTCCGCGACGATCGTCCCGCGCGGAGCGAGCTCGTAGACCACCGAACACGTGTCGCGCTTCGCGAAATCGACGACGCACTCCGTGTTGAGGTGCCCGACCACCTCGTCGGCCTCGTCGGTCAGCTCGCTCCGGAACATGTAGCGGTCGCCCACCTTGAAGTCGTCCGGCTGACCGGCGAGGTCGATGATCTTGGACTTGTTCGTGTGCTCGCCGACCACGATCGTCTCCTCGGCGACGATGGTGTTCGCCGCGACGGCCGAGGAGAGCCCGGCACCGGCGACTCCGACGATCACGGCCGCGAGGACGAATGAGAACCTCCGCATGATCCCCCCCTTGCACCGGCGCCCGCCGGAGGCGCCGATTATGCCCCGGCCGCGGGGTCCCGGCAAAGGCCATCGCGCATCGCGACCGGAGGCGTGCGGAGCGGGTACCGGGCCGGACGCGACAAGGGCGGCCCCGAACGGGGCCGCCCTCGCCCAGGTGCTCCTTGGAATCTAACCTCCGGGCTGCTCGACGCCGTTCACGGTGAGCGTGTACGGCGCGGTCTGGAGCACGGTCTCGCTGCGGTCGAGGAACGTCACGATCGCGGCCACGGTGCTCCCCGTGGTGCCGATCAAGGCGTCGAGCTCGGCGCCCTCGAGCGTGCCGTCGAAGTCCTCGTCGAGCTCGAGCGTGCCGATCCGAACCTGCTGCTTGGTCTCGTCGATCGCGACGAGACGCACGAGCCACCTCTTCACATGCACCGGGTTGATCTGTGTGGGCGACTTCCACCCGTCGAGCGATCTGCCATCGGACAGGAGACGTCCGTCGAGCGTCACGTCGTCGACCCAGATGCCCTGTTCGATCACGGCACCGTCCGTCACATACCGGAAGGCGAGGAGGACCCGTTCGCCCGAGTATGCGGAAAGATCGCACTCCTGGTGCACGAACCCGCGTGAGCTGCCCTCGAAGCCGGGGCCGAGCGGCGCGTTGACCGAGTCGGTGCACCGAACGCTCCGGTACCGCTTCCCCCCGTTCGTGGAGACCTGGACGTAGGCGTAGTCGTACCCGACCTCGGTGTCATAGAGCGTGTCGAACTCGAGGTTGCCCCGACCGACCCGCACCCGCCGCGCGATCGAACGGTCCAGGTTGTCTCCCCTACCGGAGTACAGCGCCTTCCTCCTTCCAGGACCCGGCGGGTTGTTGTCGACCTCCCACTCGACCCGCAACTTGGGCAGCTGCGTCGCCCCGTCGAACGTGAGCCCCTCCACCTCACCGGCGGAGAGGTACGCGTCCGCGTCGTTGCGTAGCCGCACGTAGTCCGAGCCGTTCGGTGGAACTCCTGGACCGGCGAACGCCTGGTCGTTGTCCCAGTCGATCGACGCGTTCAGCGCCGGCGCGCTGAAGTCTGGCGCGTTCCCCCCTTCGAGCGAGAAGCCGCCGTCCAGCGCGGCATCCACGGCGACCATGGTCGCCCACGAGCCAACCACGTCGAGCGGCTTCAGCCCTCCGGCGAGACCACTCAGCAGTTCGGCCAGCGAGTCGAGACCGTTCGGCGCACCGAGGTGGAACCCTCGCATGAAGTCTGTCCCGAACCGGCCGGCGAAGTACTCCATGGCGATCAACGCCGCCCCGTAGTCACACAGGATCTCCGACTCGAAGTCCGTCTGGTCGCCCCAAAGCGTGAGCGAGTTCTCCGGGCCGCCCTCATCGGGGATCGGGTTCGCGGGGGTGTTCTGGTTCAGGAACCCGAGGAAGCACTGGACGGCACCCTCGAAGCCGATCTGGCTGACCGAGAGCGACGGGTCGACGTAACCCGTGATCACAGCCGCGTGATCGGACAACCCCTCGTTCACCCAGTTCGTCTCGTTGGCGTCAACGTAGTTCTCGAGCAGATGCTGGTACTCGTGCGCGAAGACGCCCTCATACAGGAACGGCCGGGCCGTGGCGTTCAGACAGAGGTCCGGCGAGGGTTGGTTCGGTGGATCCGGCCCGGTCCGGTGAGCCCAGTCGAACGAATCGATGGTCATCACCAGGCGGTTGAACAGGAGGTCGTAGAACGACGTGTAGAAGCCCGCGATGTACGTGAACCCCCGGGAGTTGTCGGTGTCGTAGAAGTTGGCGTCGCGGACGTTGTCGATGAGCGCGACGATCCGATCACCGGGCCCTCGGTAGTAGCCCCTGGGCAGACCCAGCTCTCGGGCCAACAACGCGTTGCTCCCGTTTCGAGGAGGCGGGACACTGAACGCGTCCGACTCAACCGGATACATGTTGTCGTCGAACTCGTCGATCAGGTACTGGACCTGTTGATCGGTGACCACGTTACGGGTCCCGTCGTTGCGGCAGTCACCCGACGGGAAGTCCGTTGCGGCTGAGACCTGGTCCTCGTCGCTCGCGACCCAGACCTCGATGTTGTCGCCGATACCTCGGAGGGTGAACTCCTTGAGGTAGTCGCCCTGGGTGTCGTCGTAACCGACCCACAGCCGTTCGTCGCCGACCGTGGGCGGGGCGCTGGGGACGGATGCCAGGGTCGATCGTAGCTGCCGCTTGGCCTGGCGGGACAGCGCAAGGCCGTGTCGGGCCCTGGGATCGAGCTCACGAACATCCGAGCCCGCGACATCGACCGGAGCGCGTTGCGCCGCGGAGGAGGCGACAGGCACGAGCGCGATCGCCATCGTCGCGGCGGCCGCCAACGCGAACCCTCGCACGCGAACCCCTCCCCATGCCGAGCCGCGCCCCTGGGGAGCGGGGCTCGAGGACGGTGAGCGTAGTCCCTCGCGACGAGATCCGCTCGCCGCCCGAGGTCGGCGGGTCAGCGCCCGCCGGCCACGGCCGGCAGGATCGAGATCGTGTCGTCGGCCCCGACCTCGGTCTCGAGCGAGCCGAGGTACCGCACGTCCTCGTCGTTCACGTACACGTTCACGAACCGATGCAGCGCACCGTCCCGGGTGACCACGGTGTCCGTGATCCCCGGGTAGCGCTTCTCGAGGTCGGCGAAGAGCTCGCGGAGCGTGTCGCCGCTCGCCTCGACCGCCACCTGCCCTTCGGCCTTCGGCCGGAGGATCGTCGGGAGCTTCACGCGCGCCACGTCACTCGGCCCTCACGTCGTTGCCACACCGTGCTCGGCTTCCGGCGGCGCCTGCCCCGGCGTGAGGCCGCAGAACGCCTCGTAGTCGATCAACTCGGTGATCGTCGGCGACTTCCCGCAGACCGGGCAGTCGGCGTCCCAGCGCACCTTCACCGTCTGGAAGTCCATCAGCAGGGCATCGAAGATCAGGAGTCGGCCGACGAGCGGATCGCCCTTGCCGGTGATGAGCTTGACCGCCTCGGTCGCCTGGATCGAGCCCACGATACCGGGGAGGACGCCGAAGACCCCGCCCTCGGCGCACGACGGCACGGTGCCGGGAGGCGGCGGCTGCGGGAACAGACAGCGGTAGCAGGGGCCGTCCCGGCCCGGCATGAACACCGTCGCCTGCCCGTCCCACTGGTAGATCGAGCCGTAGACGAGCGGCTTCCCCAGGAACTGGGTCGCGTCGTTCACCAGGTACCGAACCGGGAAGTTGTCGGTCCCGTCGACGATCACGTCCCAGGGCTCCAGGACCTCGAAGGCGTTCTGCGAGGACAGGATCGTGTCGTAGGGCACGATCTCGATCGTCGGGTTGATCGCGCGGAGGCGGTCGACCGCGCTCTCGACCTTCGGCCTGCCGACGTCGGCGGTCGAATGGATGATCTGCCGCTGCAGGTTGGATTCGTCAACCCGGTCGAAGTCCAGGATCCCGAGCGTCCCGACGCCGGCGGCCGCCAGGTACATCGCGACCGGCGAGCCGAGACCGCCCGCGCCGATGCACAGGACCTTGGCGTCCAGGAGCTTGCGCTGCCCGTCGCCGCCGACGCCCGGCAGGATGATGTGCCGCGCGTAGCGCCGGACCTGCTCCTCGGAGAACTCGGGCAACGTCACGTGACCCTGACCTCCTCCTCCGCGACGAGGCCGTCCTGCAACGCGAACCCGCGGAGCACCGGGTTCGCCCGGTCCGAGAGCGACATGACCAGGTACGTGGCCTCCGGGTAGAACGCCTGCCTGAGGTCGGTCTCGGAGGGATAGGCCTCCGAATGCGTGTGCGTGTGGAAGATCCCGAGGAGATCCCAGCCCTCGTCGTCGAGCTCGGTGAACACGGCGAGTTGCTCCTTCGCGTCGAGCCGGTAGCTGACCGGGCTCGCGTCCTGGTTGGTCATCGGGAAGAACTTGATGGGTCGTCCCTCCTTGCCCGCCAACAGCCCGCAGGCCTCGTTGGGGAACCCTGCGAGGCCGTGCCCCACCATCTCGTCGAAGAACCCCCGGTCGAGTTCCAGCATTTGCACCTGCAACAACGCTACCAGCGCGCCGCTATTCCCCGGGCGAGCCGACGCGTCCCGAGACGGTGATCCGACCGGGCTCGCCCGATCCGACGACGCCGATCTCGGCGAAGACGACGCTGCGGCGCTGGAGCTCGGCTGCCATCCGGTCGCCGTCGCTCGCGACGACCAGCATCCCTCCCGATGTCTGCGCGTCGGCGAGGACGATCTGCTCGGGCTCGGTGAGCTCGCCCCAGTCCGTGTGAGGCCGCACGAACGCGTGGTTGCGGCGGGTTCCGCCCGCGACGACCCCGGCCATCGCGAGTTCGAGCACGCCCGGCAGCGCCGGCACGGCGGAGGCGTCGATGGACGCAGAGACCCCGGAGACGAGGAGCATCCGGTGCAGGTGCCCGAGGAGCCCGAAGCCCGTCACGTCCGTGGCGGCCTCGGCGCCGGCCTCGAGCATCGCCTCGCTCGCGGCGTCGTTCAGTGTGGTCATGACGTCGACGGCCCGGGCGACCAGCTCGGGTTCGGCGACGCCCCGCTTGATCGCCGTGGAGACGATCCCGAGCCCGAGCGGTTTCGTCAGGAACAGCCGGGACCCCGGCGTTGCCGTCGAGTTCCGAACGATCCGCGCCGGATCGGCCAGCCCGAGCGCGACCATGCCGAACTTCGGCTCCGGGTCGGTGATCGAGTGCCCGCCGAGCACCGCCGCCCCGGCCTTCGTGACGACGTCGATCCCGCCCTGCACCACCTCGCCCAGCCGCTCGATCGGCAGGTCGTCGACCGGCCAGGAGACGATGTTGAGCGCGAGGAACGGACGCGCGCCCATCGCGTACACGTCGGAGAGCGCGTTCGTCGCCGCGATCCGGCCCCAGTCGTACGGGTCGTCGACGATCGGCGTGAAGAAGTCGAGCGTCGCGACCAGCGCCTGGTCGTCGGACAGGCGCACGACCGCGGCGTCGTCGCCGGTGTCCGACGCCACGAGAACGTCGGCGTGGAGCTCCGGCATCGACAGCGTCCCGAGCAGGGACTCGAGGTCCGCGGGTCCGAGCTTGCACCCGCACCCGGCACCGTGGCTGAAGCTGGTGAGTCGCCTGGGTTCGGCCATGTACGCGAGGATACGGCGTCAGGGGAACACGATGCCGATCCGCTTCTGCGCGTACCAGTATCAGAACCGCCCGCTCCCCGAGCTCGAGGAGCGCTGGCGTCGTGCCGAGGAGCTCGGCTTCGACGTCCTCTGGAACGTCGACACCGTCGTCGATCCGGACCGGCCGCGCGGCACGATGTTCGACGGGCCGGCCACCCTGGCCGCGATAGCCCTTCGCACGGACAGGATCCGCATCGGGACGCTGGTCACGAGCCTGTACTTCCGATCACCGGTCACGGCGTCCAAGTCCGCCGTCACCCTCGACCACCTGTCGAACGGTCGCCTCGAGATCGCGCTGGGCGTCGGAGACCCTTCGGCCGGCGAGGGAGCCGCCGGCGTGCGATGGAGCGCGGGCGAACGCGTCCGTCGCTTCGACGAGTTCGTCGACTTGCTCGACCGCCTCCTGACCCATGAGGTCACGACGTTCGAGGGCGAGTTCTATCGATGCACCGACGCGGAGACGCTTCCGCTCCCCATCCAGCGACCGCGTCCGCCGATCACGGTGGCCGCGCACGGAGCCAAGATGCTGGCGATCGCGGCTGCACGCGCTGACGGCTGGAGCTCCTGGGGCGGGTACGGGATCGAGACCGAGGAGGAGATGTTCGCCATCACCCGCGACCGCAGCGTTCGACTGGAGGAGCTCTGCGTCGCCGCGGGGAGGGATGCGACGTCGATCCGGCGTTCGTTGTGCGTGTTCCCGCCGCTCACGCCGTGGGAGTCGGTCGACTACTTCCGAGACTTGGTCGGCCGGTACGGCGAGATCGGGATCGACGAGTTCGTCCTGTATTGGCCGCGCTCCTGGCGGGACGCGCCGCACGAAGACCGGGTCTTCGAGCAGGTGTGCGCAGATGTCTTGCCCGCGCTCCGAGGGACCTGACGTGGGAACGGCCGTGGTCGGACACGTCGAATGGATCGAGTTCGGCCACCTCGACCGCGTTCCGCTTGCCGGCGACATCGTGCACGCGACCGACGCGTGGGAGGAGCCGGGGGGCGGCGGCGCGGTCGCGGCGGTGCAACTCGCGCGCCTAGCCGGCGAGTGCACCCTGTACACGGCACTGGGTGACGACGAGCGTGCCGGCTGGTCGCGCCGGCGACTCCAGGAGCTCGGCGTCCGCGTCGAGGCGGCGACCCGCGACGAACCGACCCGTCGTGCGGTGGTGTTCGTCGATGCGAACGGCGAGCGGACGATCACGACGCTCGGCCGGCGCCTCGAGCCCACGACCGCCGACGATCTCCGATGGGACGAGCTCCAGGAGGTGGACGCCGTCTACTTCACGGCTGGAGACGCCGCAGCGCTCGGGGAGGCGCGCCGCGCACGGGTGCTCGTCGCCACGAGCCGCGTCTCGGACCTGCTCGCCGGGGCCGACCTGCCGCTCGACGCGGTCGTCGGCAGCGGCTCGGATCCGGCGGAGGCGTTCGAGACGGCGGCACTATCGCGACCGCCGGCGCTCGTCGTTCGCACCGGCGGGGCGGGGGGCGGTCGGTTCGAACTCAGCGACGGGCCGAGCGTCGTCTACGAGCCGGTGGACCCCCCCGGGCCGGTCGTCGACACCTACGGCGCCGGCGACTCGTTCGCAGCCGGTCTCACGTTCGCCCTCGGGGCTGGGATGGGGGCCGAGCGGGCGGTCGAGCTCGCCGCGAGGTGCGGCGCCTGGTGCGTCGCCGGCCGCGGCCCCTACGGCAACCAGCTCGCCGCCCCCGACCTCGAGCCCTAACCGATCGTCGTCGAGACCTCGAGCCGGTGGTGCTCGCGCACGTCGGCGGACGCGGCGAAGCTCGCGGGGCCGAGCAGCGGGTCACCGTCGCGGAGCTCCTCGCGGATCCGCGCGAGCTCCCTGCGGCTGAAGTCGCACCGCGGCGGCTCGGGCGGGATGTCGTACAGGCGCGCGGCGTTCAGCCCGAGCACCTTGGCCTTCAGCTCCTTCGTGAGCGCGGGGTACCCGTACCGCTCCTGGAACTCCTCGGAGATCGCGAACGCTCGGAACGCCTGGATCTGCGGCTGCGGCGAGCCGTAGAACAGGCAGTCGGTCCCCCACACGACGTTGTCCTCCCCCACGTGCTTGAGCAGCTTGCCGAGCACGTGTGCCGCCTGCGTCGGCGCGCGCATCAGGTTCCACCACGTCGTGCCGAGCTCCGCGTACACGTTCTCGTTCGGCCCGATCCCGGCGCGCTCGAGCGACGCGACCACGCGGTTCACGCCCACCTCTGCGGTCGCGGCCGTGTACGGGCCCTCGAACACGCCGGACTCGAACCCCGAGTGGTACACGACGAAGTTCGCGTCGCGGTGCATCCGCGCGGCGGGACCGACGTCCATCGGCGACGAGTACCG
>DATFEU010000167.1:0-3783 GCA_035250725.1 Actinomycetota bacterium | reverse complement strand
CCGTGGTAGCAGCCCTCGACCTTGATGATGAGGTCGCGCCCGGTCGCGGCCCGCATGATGCGACAGGCGTCCATCGTGGCCTCCGACCCCGAGTTCTTGAACCGCCAGAGCGGCAGCCCGAACCGCTCGGCCAGCAGCTCGGCCACCT
Source organism: Actinomycetota bacterium (assembly GCA_035250725.1). Lineage (GTDB taxonomy): Bacteria > Actinomycetota > UBA4738 > UBA4738 > HRBIN12 > DASSJM01. The sequence goes on along the minus strand of DATFEU010000167.1, from coordinate 3,635 downwards.
CCACGGTCTCCTCGACCGGCATCGCGAAATGGGTGCCGAGCGCCACCCGGTGGCGCACCGCGTCGACGACCTTCGGGTGGGCGTGGCCGGCGACCATGACCCCGTAGCCGCAGTGCAGGTCGACGTACTCGTTGTCGTCGAGGTCCCAGAGACGGGACCCGAGACCTCGAACCCCGTAGATCGTGTACGGGTCGAGCGCGTGCCACGTGCACGAGACCCCGCCCGCGAGCGACTGGCTCGCCCGCTTCGCGAACGCGAGCGATCTCGGCAGCCGCTCGGCGAGCAGCGCCTCCTGGCGCGCGGTGAGCTCGGCGACGCGCCTCGGGTCGAACGCGCTCGCGGACCGCTGCTCCATCGGGGCTCCTCCCATCGCCGAGGCTGGAGCATACGCTCGAACGACCCCCGCGACCGCCCCGATCGGGTGGTGGACCCGCGCTATCGAGCGTGAGACGCTTCGCCTCGGCGGGGCGCGATCGACGCCTCGTCGTCCGCACGAGCGAGGAGGGGAAGGATGCAGACGGAAACTCGCGCCGCCAGGGTGGCGATGGGCGCCTGGTGGCTCTTCCTGGTCACGGGGATCCTGTGGCTGTTGATCGCGCTGGTCGTGTTGCGCTTCAACGTCACGTCGATCGCCGCGGTGGGCGCGCTGCTCGGTGCGGTCTTCCTGATCGCCGGCGTGAACGAGTTCATACGCCTGTCCTCGGTGGAGGGCTGGAAGTGGCTCCACGTGCTGCTCGGGGTCCTGTTCATCGGGGGCAGCATCTGGGCGTTCGTGCACCCGATCGGCGCCTTCTACGAGCTCGCCGCGCTGCTGGGGTTCCTCTTGCTGTTCAAGGGCATCTTCGACATCGCGTTCGCCGTGATGACGAAGGAAGCGAACGAACTGTGGTGGCTCGGCCTCGTGGTCGGGATCCTCGAGGTCGTCCTGGCGTTCTGGGCCTCCCAGCAGTACTTCGCTCCGCGGGCGGCGCTGATCCTCATCTGGGTCGGCTTCATGGCGATGTTCCGCGGCATCGGCGAGATCGTGCTCGCGTTCCAGCTCCGGAAGGCCGGCAAGGACCTGGCCCCGGCGTAGGCGTCACGCGGATCGATGCAGCCGCCCGACGAATCCGAGCGTCCGGCCGGCACCCCTCCGCCCGCCGTCACCCCGAACGAACCGGCGGCGGACGACGACGCCCATCCGGGCCGGATCGCGGCGCTCAGGGAGAAGGAGAAGGCGCTCCGAGAGCGGGCCGACGAAACCTGGAAGCGGGTCGAGGCCTCCCGGTCGAGCAACACCGGCGTGGACACGGCGTTCCGCGTGTACGAACGGGACCGGGATCGCCTCGGCCCGTTGCTGGCCGCCGCTGTCGCGTTCCGCTTGTTCCTCTTCTTCGTCCCGTACGTGGCGTTCTTCGTCATCCTGGCCGGCCTGTTCTCGGTCGAGCGCGATGATCTCGAAGCCGCCGGGCTCGGCGGTGTCACCGCGCAGACGATCACGGACGTCTCCGCCCAACCCTTATGGAGCCGCATCTTCACGCTCCTGCTCGTCGCGTGGGCGCTCCTGCTGGCGGCTCGGGGGATGGTCAAGGCGCTGAGGCTGATCTACGCGGCGGCGTGGGAGCTGGGCCGCCCCGTCTTCCACGACACGACCAAAGCCGCTCTGGTCTTCCTCGGCCTGACGACCGCCGCGACGACGGCCACTGGGCTGGCTCGGCAGGCGCGAGAGGGAGCCGACGCGGCGGGCTGGGTGGTCACCATCCTCGTCGTGTTCACCGTCTACCTCGTGACCTGGCTCGTCGCCTGCCTGCTCCTGCCCCACGCGGAGGGAGCGACGTGGAAGGCGATGCTGCCCGGCGCGGTCCTGTTCGCCCTGGGGGCACAGGTCTTCCACCTCGTCGTCGTGATCTGGCTTGCCCCCCGGGTCGACAACGCGACGGCTCGGTACGGTGCGCTCGGGATCGCCATCCTGATCCTCGGAGGCGTCTACCTCATCGGGCGGCTGATCGTCGCCGCGGCCTTCTTGAACGCCACGATGTGGTCCCGCCGGCAGGGCGACCGGCAGCCGACGCCTACGACGTGATCGCGGTCGCGAACGCCTCGAAATTGTCCACGTAGCGCCGAACGTCCTCGTCCGAGTGCCACACGGACAGCGTCCACGTCTCCTGCTTGGACCACGGCGACTTGAAGACCCCGCCGCCCAGCTGGAACAGCCACGCGAGGTACGTGATCCGCTCGTCGATCGAGATGGCGTCGCGGTACTCGCGGACGGGGGTGGGCGAGTAGATGATCGAGCCCTTCGCGCCCACACCTGTGACGTAGGCGGGAAGGCGGAAGCGGTCGATCACGGCGCCGAGCCCGTCCTTCAATCCTGTGTCCGCGCGCTCGAACGTCGCGTACGCGTCCTTCGTGAGGACCTCGGTCAGCGCGGCGCGACTCGCGGCCATCGTGAGCGGGTTGCCGTTGAAGGTCCCCGCCATGTCGTACTCACCCTCGACGACCGGACGGAACAGCTCCTCGGTCGCCCCGATCGCGCCGCACGGCGTCCCGCCGCCGATCGCCTTGGCGAGACAGACGATGTCCGGCACCACACCGAACGCCTCGACGGCCCCGCCGTAGGCGACCGTCACGCCGGTCTTGACCTCGTCGAACGCCAGGTACGCGCCGAACTCGTAGCACAGGTCCTTCAGGCCCTGCAGGTATCCGGGCTCGGGCAGGACGACGCCGCAGTTCATCATCGCGGGCTCGACGATCATCCCCGCGACCTTCCCGGCGTTCTCCTCGAACGCCCTCCGAGCCTCCGACAGGTCGTTGAACGGCACCACGCGGACGAGCTCGGCGAACGCGTCGGGGATCCCCGGCGCCTGCGGAACGGTCACCGGATGCTCGCGCGGTCCGATCTCGTCGGGATCGGGGATCACGCTGAACATCAGCGAGTCGTGATGGCCGTGATAGGTCCCCTCGATCTTGATCAGGACGTCGCGACCGGTGGAGGCCCGCATCAGCCGTGCGGCCTCGAGCGTCGCCTCGGTCCCCGAGTTGCAGAACCTCCACAGGGGAAGCGAGAAGCGCTCGGCCAGGTTCTCCCCGATGACGTCGAGATCCGTCGTCGGCTGCGCGAAGTGCGTCCCGCGCCCGGCCTGTCGCCGGATCGCGTCGACGATCGCGGGATGGGCGTGGCCCACCACCATGGCGCCGTAGCCGAGGTGGTAGTCGACGTACTCGTTCCCGTCGAGGTCCCACAGGTGGTTGCGCTCGCCCCGGTCGATGAAGATCGCGTGCGGCGGCGAGGCCTGCCACGACGAGGCGACTCCGCCGGCGACGTGGCGTCCGGCGACGCCGCGGTACTCGATCGAGGCGCGATGCTTCGGCTCGAGCTCGGCTTCCCGCTCCTGGATCAGGCGGTCGACCAGGTCGAGGTCGATCGCCACCGTCTCGCGAACCGCCATGGAGGTCCTCCGGCGTGTTTGAATGGCCGTTCAATCATCCCACGCGCCCTGTCGGGCGGCAAGCAGGCGAAGACCCGCGGGTACAATCGGCCACGAACGCGGTGGCCGTAGCTCAAGTGGTCAGAGCGCCAGGTTGTGGTCCTGGAGGCTGGGGGTTCGAGTCCCCTCGGTCACCCCATCGCGGTTGCTACACTGCGCCGGGCCTCT
>DATFEU010000136.1:0-4882 GCA_035250725.1 Actinomycetota bacterium | reverse complement strand
CCCGCGAACGTTCCAGCGACTGGGAGCGTGCATCGGTTCTCCGAGACCGGGGTCGCTTGGGGCCACCTTTTGGCGGGTCGAGGGACCGAGTAGACAACGCTCGCGTATGGGGAAGGCGCGGGCGGCTCCAAAGGTCCCTCGACCCGCCGATCCGTCTCACCCGGCGATGACGATCGTCCCGGTCATCCCGCGGTCCTCGTGGTATCGGCAGATCAGCGCGTAGCTCCCCGGTGGGAGCCGCGCGGCGATATCGTCGATCGTCAGCCGTTCGCCCGGCTGCACGTCGCTCGAGACCCCGAGCGCGTCGATCGTGACGTTGTGGACGTTCCGACCCTCGTTGTCGACGAGGAGGTCGCGTCCATCCGCGATCGGGAGGGTCGGATGCGCGTCATGGAAGTGATAGTCGATCGCGGTGACGACGTAGGGGGCCGGGTCGAGGGTGAGCAGAACGGCACCCGCCACGAGCACTGCACCGCAGAGCAGGAGCAACAGCAGACGGACCACCGGCGAACGCACGACGGCGGACCCTACAGCACCTTGGCGAGGAACTGACGGAGCCGGTCGGTCTTCGGGTTGTAGAACTTGTCCCTCGGTTCGCCGTCCTCGACGACCTCCCCCTCGTCCAGGAACAGCATCCGGGTGCCGACCTCGCGCGCGAACCCCATCTCGTGCGTGACGACCATCATCGTCATGCCTTCGCCCGCGAGCCGGATCATCACCTCGAGGACCTCGCCCACGAGCTCTGGGTCGAGGGCGGAGGTGACCTCGTCGAACAGCATCAGCCGCGGCTTCATGGCCAGGGCGCGGGCGATCGCGACTCGTTGCTGCTGCCCTCCGGAGAGCTGTCCGGGGTAGGCGTCGGCCTTGTCGCCGAGCCCCACGCGGACGAGCTGCTCCCACGCCCGCTCGGTCGCTTCATCTCTCGAGAGCTTCACGACCTTCTCCTGCGCGATCGTGACGTTGCGCATGACCGTCAGGTGCGGGAACAGGTTATAGGCCTGGAAGACGATCCCGATGTGCGTCCGCACCTCGTTGAGGTCGGTCCGGACATCCGTGATGTCGTGTCCCTCGAACCACACCTTCCCGAGCGTCGGCGTCTCGAGCATGTTGACGCATCGGAGGAGCGTCGACTTGCCCGACCCCGACGGCCCGATGACGACGACGACGTCTCGTTGCTGCATCTCCAGGTCCACGCCCTTGAGCACGTGCAGGTTGCCGAACCACTTGTGGACGTCCTCGAGCCGGACGAGCGGGCCAGGCGTAGCGCCGCCCCCTTTCGTCGAGGCGACGGTCGGCTCGGCCTCGGCCATCACCCACCCGCCCCCGCGATGCCGACGAGACCGCTCCGCAGCCGCTTCTCGGCCGCGTTCACGAGCCGGATCAGCGGCAGCGTCACGACGAGGTACGCGAGCGCGGCCGCCGTGAAGAACGTCGCGTTGAACGTCGCCGCTTGTCCCTCCCTCGCCGCCGAGAAGATGTCGTACTCCGAAGCCGTGAGACCCAGGACCGCCACGAGCGCCGTGTCCTTGATCAGGATCACGAACTCGTTCATCAGGGGCGGGATCACCCGCCGGACGGCCTGAGGCACGATCGCGTACCGCATCGACTGGAGATAGCCCATGCCGAGCGAACGCGCGGCCTCGATCTGCCCCCGCTCGATCGATTGGATGCCCGCGCGGAACACCTCCGCCGCGTAGGCGCCGGTATTCAGCGCGAAGACGAGGATCGCGATCGCGAACCCACTCAGCGAGATGTCGAACCCGAGCAAGAGGACGAAGGACCCGGCGGCCAGCTGCCAGATCAGCGGCGTCCCGCGGAAGAAGTTGATGTACATGCGCGCCGGAGCCCGGACCGCTGCGTACGGCGATAGCGTCAGCACCCCGAGGACCAGGCCAATCACGATGCCTCCCAGTTCGCCGGCGAAGGCGAGGATCAGGGTGTTCCGGGCGCCCCGGGCGAACGCCGCCCCATAGCCCTCGAGGTCGGCGATGTTCAGGAAGTGCTTCGCGAACAACGCCGGTTCACCGGATCGGAACCAGAGGAGCACGAGCGCCAGCGTGATCGCGTGGGTCCCCAGCACGGCCCCGGTGACCGCCTGGTGGCGTCGACGGGCGGTATCCATCCGCCGGTACGTCGCCAGACCGAGGACGAGGGCCACCGCGCCCATCACGATCCCCCCGTACAGAGAGACGGTCGTCACGGGGTCCCCCAACGCCTCGACGATGTTGCAGACGCCGAGCGCCCCGTTGTCGTCGGGCGAGATGCCCGCGTCGATGCACTCCTGCGTGAGCGATCGGTCCGACAGCGCATAGTTGACCTGGGAAAACAGCACCCCGCCGATCACGAGGACGAGCGAGGCGATCCCCAGCACGAGGATCGTGGCGGGGAGCGGCGCCGTCGGTCCCCGCACGTCCGGGGCGACCTCGAGTCTTGCGTCCTCAGCCTCGACGACCGACATGTCTCACCTCCGCGGAGACGCGGGGGCCCGCGCCTCTCGCGCGGGCCCCCTGTGGAACGACGGTTGGGTCAGGCCGACGGCTGGAACTCCTCGGGAACCTCCACCCCCGGGAAGTACTCCAGCAAGATGTCGGCGTACGTCCCGTCGGCGATCACCTGGGCCAGCGCGAGGTTCATGGCCTCTCGCAGCTCCGGGTTGGACGGCGAGAATGCGAACCCGTAGTTCTCGTCGGTATCGATCGCCTGCACCACGGCCAGATCGGGCAGGCCCTTGACGATCTCGGCGGACGCCGGCTCATCGTTGATGATCCCGGTGATGTTGCCCGCCTCGAGGTCGCGGAAGATGTCCGACGCCAGCTGGAACGTCTTGGTCTCCACCCCCTGCGGCACGAGGTTCTCCTCGGCCCAGAGCTTGCCGGTGGTGCCCTTCTGGACGCCCACCACGTCGCCCTCGCCGAGCTGGTCCGTCGACGTGATGTCGGGTGTCTCCGCCGTGTTCACGGTGAGGGACTGCCGCGACGCGTAATACGGGTCGCTGAAGTCCACGATCTCCTCGCGTTCCTCGGTGATCGTCGCGGCGGCGGCCACCATGTCGAACTGGTCGCCCGCCAGCGCCGTGAAGACGGTGTCGAAGTCCGCGCGCACCCACTCGACCTGCAGGCCGATCCGGCCCGCGACCTCCTCGACCAGATCGATGTCGAACCCGACCTCGTCGCCGTCCACGACCGACTCGAACGGCGGGTAGTCCAGGCAGTTCCCGACCTGGAGCACCCCCTCCTCGAGCGTCGTGAACGCTGGGAACCCGGTCTCCCCCGTCGCCCCGGTGGTGCCGGTCGCGGCTGTCTCTCCCGTCGTACCGGTGGCCGCCGTCTCGCCCCCGCCGTCCTCGTCCGCGCACGAGGCCACCACGAGCGCGAACAGAGCCACCAGCGCCGCGAGCCAGATCCGAGCCTTCTTCAAGTCATCCTCCTTCGTCCGTCCGGACGGGCATCCGCTGCTGCTAGCCACCATCCTGCCCGAAACCCCCTCGGCCGCTCAACTCACGGCCGAGTGAGAGGTCCTCGTACCCTCGCATACGAGCACGGGGGTGCACCGGGTTTCACGACGGAGCACTCACCCACCGCCCGCCCACGACCCGGTAGACGCGGACGGTCGCGTCGGGATCGAGGAGCTCCCCGTCGGATCCGAACCGATAGGTGGTTGCCAGGCCGTCGTGCGCGGCGACGCCGCCCAGCCACGCGGCCACCTCCTCGCGGGTGGCCGCCGCGCCCCGCGCGGCCCGCAGGACGAGGTGTGCCGCGTCCCAGCCTTCGACCGCGTACGCCCCCGGGGCGGACCCGAACTCCGACTGGTAGTCCTGGATGAAGCGCCTGGCCGCGAACGCCGTCGAGGTCGAGACATCGGTGCAGGGGCAGAACGCCCGCGCGCCCTCCGCCGACCCACTCGCCTCGGCCAGGAAATCGTGATCCAGGAGGCGGTCCCCGCCCACCAGCCGAACGGGCACGTCCTCGAGGGCGTCCGCCGCGTCCGCTGCGGCATCCGGCCCCCCGACCCACACCACGGTCCGGCACCCGCGGTCGGAGACCACGGCCGCCACCTCGGCCACGTCGATCGCCTCGGCCCGCTCCCCCGATCGTCGAGCGACCACCGCACCGAACGGGTCCGGTGGCGGATCCTCAGAGAGGATGCAGGGCGCCTCTCGGACGCTCCGCGCGAGAGCGCGAGCGGGGGTGGCGAGCGGCGGGACGAGGCGAACCCCGTCCTCCGACGCGCTCGCAAGGCCCGAGAGGCTGAGCACGGGGATCCCCGCCGGCACGTCGACCTCCACGCCGGGCGCGACGATCGCCGCGACGAGGAGCGGGTCGGACCGGATCGTCTCGAGCGCCGCCGGGTCCTCGCCCACGTCGACGGGCACGAGATCGATGGGTACGGCGTCCGGATCGGCGATCACGGCTGTCCGGAAGGCCAGCTCCGCACCCTGCAAGGCGGGGAGGGCGTGTTCGTCGCCGTCGGGCACCGAGCTGTCGCGGATGAACGCGACGTTCACGTGCTCGACGGGTGAGGGCGATGCGCTCGTGCCGGGGGTCGTCGCGAACGGAGCCGAGGACGACGGCTCCTGCGACGCGGGCTCGGACGCCGTGCACGCGGCGGCGAGCAGCCCGATCGTGGCGAGCGGCCGGACCCGGGCCTTCACGGTGCTCCTTCGCATGGGCGGGCAGTCTATGCGTGAGCGGTCGTCGGCCCGGCGCGCATCGGTTCCGAGGGGATGTACGTCTGGAGGCCGGCCGGTGGGGGACGCCACGTAGACTGCGACGAGGCCGGGGTGATGGAACTGGCAGACATGATGGCCTCAAAAGCCATTGCGCGAAAGCGCGTGCGGGTTCGAATCCCGCCCCCGGCACTCAGACGACGTGGCGTTCGCGCA
>DATFEU010000126.1:0-8877 GCA_035250725.1 Actinomycetota bacterium | reverse complement strand
TCGGCGATGCCGGTCCGGTCGCGGATCCACTCGTCGTTCGTGTCGATGAACGACTCGAACCACTCGTTCGGCACCACGCGCTCGGGCAGGACCGAGCCCACGCCTGCGACCGTGGCATGCCGTTGCGTGCTCATCGGATCTTCCCTCCCCCGCAGGCTGTGAGCGGCTCCCGAGGATATCGCCCGTGGGGGGGCGGTGCTCCGACGCCGGCTTGGCTCAGCCGCCGGGGTTCGACCCACCGTCGCGATCCACCAAGGCCCGAGCGGCGGCCGGGTCGCCGACCGCGACGGCCAGGGCGCCGGGAACGACCCGTTTCGCGAGCCTGGTGAGGACTTTGCCCGGCCCGGCCTCGACGAACGTATCCGCGCCGCCGGCCGCGAGCGCACCGGCGCACGCCTCCCACCGCACCGGCGAGACGACGTGACGCTTGCAGAGCTCGCGGAGCTCGTCCGGGTCGGCGACCACGGTCCCGGTGACGTTGGACGCGACAGGGAACCGGGGCGGCGCGAACGTCGCCTCGTCGATCGCCGCCGCCAGCGGCTCGACCGCGGCCTCCATCAACGGGGAGTGGAACGCCCCCGCGACGTTCAGCCGGATCGCCCGTACCGCTCGCTCGGCGGCGAGCGCCTCCGCGCGTTCGATCGCCTCGAGGGTGCCGCTGATCACGACCTGCTGGGGTGAGTTCTCGTTCGCCACGAGGAGCACGCCGTCCCCCCGCGCCTCGTCGCAGAGCCCGGCGGCTTCGGCCGTCCCCATCCCCACGAGGGCGCACATCGTGCCGGGCCGCTGCTCGCCGGCCCGCTGCATCTCGCGACCCCGGACGACGACGATCCGGAGCGCGTCCTCGAGCTCCAGGACGCCGGCCGCGACGAGGGCCGCGAACTCGCCCAGCGAGTGGCCCGCGGTTCCCTCGAATGCGATGCCGGCCGCCTCGAGCACTCGGAACGCGGCAACGTCGCACGCGAGGATCGCGGACTGGACGAACTCCGTCGTCGCGAGCGCGGTCTCGTCTCGACAGCCATCGACGACGTCGCGTCCGAGAGCAGAGGTTGCGCCCTCGAGCACCGATCTTCCGGCGGCGTGCTCGATCCAGACGTCCGCCATCCCCGCGAACTGCGAGCCCTGACCCGGGAACACGACCGCTGCGTTCATCTGCCTCACCTCGACCGCCGCGGAACGAACCCTACTTCGCCGGTCGAGGTCGAACGAAACTGCAGGTCACGGCGACGTGAACCCTCAGGTCCCCTCGACGTCTGGTCGAGAGTTGCCAGCGTCGAACGAGGTCGAGTAGAACAAGCAGCGAACCTATGGCCGAGAAGGTTCGTCGCGAACTCCCCAGATCCCCAGGTCGTCGAAGCGCGGGCGGCGAAGGGGTACTCGGGTTCCTTGGGCAGGACATGGCTGTCGACCTTGGAACCGCGAACACGCTCGTCTACGTTCGGCACGCGGGCATCGTGCTCAACGAGCCCTCGGTGGTGGCCATCAACACGCTCTCGGGCGCCGTACTCGCCGTCGGGAACGAGGCCAAACGCATGATCGGCCGCACCCCTTCTCACATCCAGGCCGTCAGGCCGCTGAAGGACGGCGTGATCGCCGACTTCGACATCACCGAGAAGATGCTGCGCTACTTCATCCAGCGCGTGCACAAGCGGCGGCTGCTCGCGAAGCCCCGGGTGGTCGTCTGCGTCCCCTCTGGCATCACCGGCGTCGAGCAGCGCGCGGTCGAGGAGGCCACGATCGCCGCCGGCGCCCGCCGCGCGTACATCATCGAGGAGCCGATGGCGGCAGCGATCGGCGCGGGCCTGCCGATCCACGAGGCCGCCGGCAACATGGTGGTCGACATCGGCGGCGGGACGACCGAGGTGGCCGTGATCTCGCTCGGGGGTGTCGTCACCTCCACGTCGCTCCGGATCGGCGGCGACGAGCTCGATGAGGCGATCATCAGCCACATCAAGAAGGAGTACTCGCTCCTGCTCGGCGAGCGGACGGCCGAGGCGATCAAGCTCGCGATCGCGGCGGTGTACCCCATGCAGGAGGAGCTCGTGGCCGAGATCCCGGGCCGCGACCTCGTCTCCGGGCTCCCGAAGACCCTCCAGATCTCCGACGGCGAGATCCGCCAGGCGATCGAGGAGCCGGTCTCCGCGGTGATCGACGCCATCAAGGCAACGCTCGACCGAACCCCTCCCGAGCTCGCCGGCGACATCATGCACCGGGGCATCATGCTCACCGGCGGCGGCGCGCTCCTTCGAGGGCTCGACACCCGCCTCCGGCACGAGACCGGCATGCCGGTCCACGTCGCCGAGAATCCGCTCTCGTCGGTGGCGATCGGGTCCGGCAAGTGCCTGGAGGAGTTCGAGGTTCTCCAGCGGGTCCTGGTGAGCCCTTCGCGGAGGTAGCCCGCGGTGGCCCTGCGGAGCCGCGCGCGGAGCACCCGCTTACTGGTGGTGACCCTCGTCTCGATCTCGCTCGTCACGATCACGGTCGACTACCGGCAGGGGGACGAGGGACCACTCGCGGCCGTGAGCGAAGCGGCGCTCGTCGTCCTCACGCCGCTCCAGGAGGCCGTCTCGAAGGTCACCCGGCCGATCGGCAACTTCTTCTCGACGTTGATCCGCCTCCCGTCGATCCGCCACGAGCGGGACATCCTCGCCGAGCGCGTGACGGCGCTCGAGTCCGAGCTGTCGACGACCCAGGCGGACCTGGATCGTCTCGCCGAGCTCGAGGCGCTGTTCCAGCTGCAGACCGGGCTCGGCCCGAAGGTGGAGACGCGCGCCGCCCAGGTGATCGCGAACGGCGTCTCGAACTTCGAGTGGACGATCACGGTCGACCAGGGCACCGACGACGGGGTGGCCGCGGACATGCCCGTGATCGCGAGCGCCGGGCTCGTGGGTCACGTGATCCGGACCGGCCCGAGCTCCTCGGTCGTCCAGCTGATCATCGACCCCGACTCGTTCGTCGCCGGGCGCCTCGACGTCTCGGACCAGGCCGGGTTGCTCGCGGGACAGGGCTCCGACGACCTCCGGATGAGCCAGCTCCCGCCGGATGCCGACGTGATGCCCGACGAGCGGGTCCTCACCGCCGGGTACCGGATCGCCGGGATCGCGCAGAGCCTCTACCCACCGAACGTCCTGATCGGGACCGTCTCCCGCGTCCTGGACGAGGACTCCGCGACCGAGAAGTTCGTCACGGTCCGGCCGGCGGTCGACTTCTCGTCGCTCTCGCTCGTCCTGGTGGTGCTGTCGCGTGACGGCTCGAGGTAGGGGCGACGTCCGTGCGCCGGGTGCTCCTCCTCGCCGCGGTGATCCTCTCCGCGCTACTCCTGCAGACGACGATCTTCGCCGAGATCAACCTGCTCGGCGCCAAGCCCGAGCTGATGTACCTGATCACGATCGCGTTCGGCATCCTGGAGGGACCGGCGTCGGGTGCCATCACGGGGTTCGCGGGCGGCATGGCGCAGGACTTCCTGCTCGACGGGCCGAAGGGGATCACGGCGCTCACGCTCACGCTGCTCGGCTACGCGATCGGGATGGCCCGGCAGTTCATCGTCAGTCCCTCCCCGGTCCTGCCGGTGGTCCTGGTCGCCGTGGGGACGTTCGGCGGCGTCCTGTTCTATGGGGTCGTCTCGTTCCTGCTCGGCCAGCTCGACACGTCCTGGCTCTACCTGCTCCGCGTCGCGGTGCTCTCCGCCGTCTACAACGCGATCCTCACGCCGCTGGTGTTCCCGGTGATGCGGCGCGCGGCAGAGGGCTCGCGTTCGCGAAGGGTGGTCCGGTGGTGATGCCCTCGTGACGGAGCCGAGGACGGGGATGCGGCTCAAGGTGCTGGCGGGGCTCGTCCTCGCGATGTTCGCGGCGCTGACGGCCCGGCTGTGGTTCCTGCAGGTGCTGGCGGCCGAGCAGTACAAGGCCGATGCGGCCAACAACGCGGTCCGGCTGATCGACGTGCCCGCGCCGCGCGGCGTGATCAAGGACGCCACGGGCGAGAAGCTCGTGGTCAACCGAGACAGCCTCGTCCTCACGATCAACCGGGAGGAGCTCGGCACCGAGACCGAACGGGTCCTGCTCGAGCTCTCGGAGCTCCTCGACATCCCGGCCGACGAGCTCGGGGCGCGGCTCGACGACCCGAACTACTACGCCTTCAGCCCGATCCCGGTAGCGATCGACGTCCCGAAGCGGGTCACCTGGTACGTGAAGGAACACCAGGACGATTTCCCCGGGGTGGACGTGATGCAGGTGCCGATCCGCGCCTACCCCTTCGGGGCGCTCGCCGCCCACGCGCTCGGCTACCTGGGGCAGATCAACGAGGATCAGCTCGAGGACCCCGGGTTCGCCGACTACGAGGCGGGCGATCAGATCGGCGTCTCGGGGATCGAGAGCGTGTACGAGCGCGATCTCTCCGGGACGAAGGGGCTCGTGAAGTACCGGGTCAACTCGCTCGGGCGGAACCTCGGGCTCATCGGGACCCAGCGCCCCGTTGCCGGGAACGACGTCTGGCTGACGATCGACTCGGACGTCCAGGAGCTCGCCGCCCAGTCCCTCAAGGCCGGCATCGAGCACGCCCGGACCGTGTTCGACGCCGACAGCGGCAAGTACCTCGCCGCGAATGCGGGCGCCGTCGTCGTGCTCGACCCCGAGGACGGCGCGATCGAGGCGATGGCGTCCTACCCGTCGTTCAGCCCGTCGCTGTTCACCGAGCCGATCCCGAAGCGGGAGTACCAGCGTCGGTTCGGCCCCGCGCGCGGCTCCCCGCTGTTGAACCGCGTCCTCGCCGGGCAGTACCCGCCTGGGTCGACCTACAAGCCGTTCGTGGCCGCGTCCGGCCTGCACCGCGAGATCGTGACGACGGATCGCTTCTACCCGTGCCCGGGGAGCTGGGTCGCTCCCTACAACGAGAGCGACCCGGAGGCGGTGCAGTACCTGTTCAACAATTGGACGACGGCCGACCTGGGTTCGATGAACATGGCCGAGGCCCTCGCCGTGTCCTGCGACACGGTCTTCTACCCGATGGGCTACCAGTACTGGGACGCCTTCTACGTGAACGATGATGAGGCTGCCACCGGGGTCGTCCCCCGCGAGCCGCTGCAGCGCGACCTCGAGGCGTTCGGGTTCGGCCGCGACACGAGGATCGACCTGCCGTTCGAGACCGACGGCCGCGTTCCCGACGCCGAGTGGAAGCAGGCGATCCACGACGCGTACCCGAACTCGTTCCCCGAGGGCGAGTGGTTCCCCGGCGATTTCATCCTCATGACGATCGGGCAAGGGGACACGCTCGTCACGCCCCTGCAGCTCGCGACGGCCTTCGGCGCGCTCCAGAACGGCGGCGATCTCTGCGTGCCCCACGTGCTGAAGCGCGTGGTCACGCCCGACGACGAGGTCCTTCGCTCGTACAAGACGAACTGCCGCCGCGAGGTGCCGTTCGAGGATCGCACGATCGAGTACGTGCGGAACGCGCTGACCGGCACGGTCCAGGGAGGCGGGACGGCGGGAGGCGCGTTCGCCGGGTTCCCGTTCGATTCGGTGTGGGTCGCCGGCAAGACCGGCACCGCGGAGGTCGACCCCAAACAGGACTATTCGTGGTTCGCGGCCATGACCGCCGCGGGCGGCGAGCAACACGTCGTCGTCGTGCTCGTGGAGCAGGGCGGCCACGGCTCCACGACGGCGGCCCCGATCGCGCGCCACATCATCGAGGGCCTGTACGGGCTGGAGTTCTCGCAGTTCACCGAGGTGGCGGGGACGGACTGATGCGACGCTCGGGGACCGCCTCCGAGGGGACGGACTGATGGACCTCGCCGCCACGCGGCCCGTGACCGTGAGCGATCGGTGGGCGATCCGCCACATCGACCCGGTGCTGGTCGGAGCCGCGGTCGCGCTCGCCGCGATCGGTCTGTTCGCGATCTACTCCGCCACCCACCAGTCCCTGGAGGCCGTCGGCCTCGACCCGGGACGCTTCGTGAAGCGGCAGGTCACGTTCCTCGCGGTCGGGCTCGTCGTGCTGCTCCTCGCGGCGAGCTTCGACTACCGCCTGCTCAAGATCTACGCCGGCATGATCTACGTGTCGGCCCTCGTGCTCCTGCTCCTCGTGCGGACCCCGCTCGGCACGAGCGTCAAGGGCGCGCAGCGCTGGTTCGAGCTGTTCGGCTTCCAGCTCGCCCCGTCCGAGATCTCGAAGATCGCGCTGATCGCGATGCTCGCCGCGCTCCTGTCGGAGATCCGAGGCGACCTCACGCTGCGCGACGTCTTCCGCGCGAGCGGACTCGCCGCGATCCCCGCGTTCCTCGTGTTCCTGCAGCCGGACCTCGGGACCTCCATCGTCTTCGCCGCGATCCTCGTCGGCATGCTCGTCGTCGCGGGCGCGAGGGCGCGGTACCTCGGGATCCTGGCGCTCACGGCCGCCGTGCTCATCGTGTCGGGGTTCCAGGTGGGGCTCGTCCGCGAGTACCAGATCGAGCGGCTGCGCGCGTTCCTGGACCCTGGCAGCGTCACCGCGGCCGCGCTGCACAACCGTGAACAGGCGGAGATCGCGATCGGCTCGGGTGGCCTCACCGGTGTCGGCTACCTCCAGGGCACGCAGACGAACCTGGACTTCGTGCCCGAACAGCACACCGACTTCGTGTTCACGGTGGTGGGCGAGGAGTTCGGGTTCACGGGCGCGATCGCGCTGCTGGCGCTGTACGCGCTCGTGCTCTGGCGCGGGTTCCGGATCGCGCTCGTGTCGAGGGATCCGTTCGGCACCTACCTCGCGGCCGGGATCGTCTCGATGTTCGCGCTGCAGATCTTCGTCAACATCGGGATGAACGTCGGCATCATGCCGATCACCGGCATCCCGTTGCCGTTCGTCTCCTACGGGGGTAGCTCGCTGCTCCTGAACTGCGCGGCGATCGGCCTCCTGCTGAACATCCACATGCGCCGGTTCACGTCGCCGGCGCTCCGTTGACGTTCAGTCGCCGCCGGCGATCGTCCACAGGAACGTCGAGCCCTCCGCCCCGGAGCTCTCCACCCGCACGTCGCCGCCCATCGCGCGCGCCGCCGTGCGGGCGAGCGCCAGACCCATGCCGGCCCCTTGGTGGACCCGCACGTTGAGCTCCTCGAGCTGCTCGAGCGGTCCGAAGATGCGCTCGTGTTCCTGCGGGTCGATGCCGGGGCCGCCGTCGATCACGCGGGCCTCGACCGCGCCGATCCCTGCGTCGAACCGGATCCGCACCGGCGTGCCGGCCGGCGAGAACCGGAGGGCGTTGTCGGCGAGCTCCTCGAGGATCCGACGGGCGACGCCGCGGTTCAACCGGACGAGCGGCACCCGGGTGCTCGCGCTCACCGTCACGCGCGCGTCGCGAACGGCAACGTCTCGAGCGACGTCGGCGACGTCGATCCGCTCGGTGAGTCCCGCGTCCACCGTGAGCTCGAAGCGCTCGACGAGCTGCGCGAGCGCCTGCGCCCGCGTCACGAGCCGGGCGAGCAGCTCGGCTTCCTGGTCGGGGGTCGCGGAGAGCGTCGAGAGCGTGTGGGCGACGCCGAGGATCACCGTCACCGGCGTGCGCAGCTCGTGAGACAACCGCGCCACGAGCTCCTGCCGGCGGGCCGAGCGTTCGACGAGCGCCGCCTGGGCGCTCTCGAGCTCCCGAGTGCGACGCCGTTCACGCTCGAGTGCCTCGGTCAGCTCGTCGATCACCCGGGGTGTGACGCCCGGGGACAGGATCGCCCCGCCCTCGGCCGCGCGGCTCACCGCC
This sequence comes from Actinomycetota bacterium, assembly GCA_035250725.1. Taxonomy (GTDB): domain Bacteria; phylum Actinomycetota; class UBA4738; order UBA4738; family HRBIN12; genus DASSJM01. The sequence continues at coordinate 1,154 of DATFEU010000126.1, read as the reverse complement.
GTGAGGATCTCGTCCCCGTCCGAGTCCTTGAGGACGTAGCCCGAGGCCCCGGCCACGAGCATCCCTCGGACGATCTCCTGGTCCTCGTGACCGGAGAGGGCGACCACGCCGACCTCCGGGAACCCGTCCTTCAGCTTCCGCGTGGCCTCGATCCCGTCCATCGTGGGCATCCGAACGTCCATGAGGACCACGTCGGGCTCGAGCACGGGCATGAGGTCGAGCGCCTCGAGGCCGGATCCCGCCTCGCCCACGACCTGGAGGTTCCCGGCCTCGAGCAGCGAGAGGAGGGACTCGCGGAAGCCGGCGTTGTCGTCGACCACGAGCACCCGGATCGGTCGCACATCGCCGACCGGGCGGGGAAGGACCGCCCGCTCCATCCGCGGAGTGTCGACCGCCGCGGGGACGGGCGGTATCAGGCGAGCGTGGGTTTCCCCGCCGCCCCGAGCCGACAGCCGGACTAGCCGGAACACACTAGTGCGATCTCCGCAGGGTATCGGCCGGATGTCCGGGCCGCCGGCCCGAACGGTTGCTATCCTTGCCCCAGGATTGCCCGCCGAGCGCGCGGCCAGGGGCCGCGAGCAGCCCGGCGAGGTCATGAGCGGCGAGGCGCAGGCCAAGCCGGCCCCGGAGTCCACTCCGGAGAGCCGCGGCCGAGCGGCCCGCCCGGAACGGAGAGCTTCGCGTGCGCGAGGAAGCGCCGCAGGGGCAGGGGGCCGAGGCTCCCGAGCCCGTGCGTACAGAAGATCCAACGGATCAACCGGCAGGCGGCCGAGCATCGCGCTCGTCCCCAGCCACCCCCGGGAACGGCTCGAGCGACGGCCAGAGCGCAGCGCCCAAGCCGCGCCGACGCAGTCGTGGTGGGCGGGGACGGGGGGGCCGCGGTGGTTCGAGTTCGGGGACCGCGTCGGGTTCGTCAACCGCGCCGAAACCGAACACCGCCGCGACACCGAAGACCCAGCGGGAACCATCCGACGCGCAGGAGCCCCAGCCCGAGGTCGATCTCGACGCGCAGCCCGGCGAGGTCGAACGGATGCCGGGGGACGGATCCTCCTCGACCGGCACGCCGAAACGCCGACGCCGCCGGGGCGGTCGTGGCCGCGGCCGGTCGGGCGCCGGCGCGTCGACCGAGACCGCGGGCGCCGCCGCCGAGCCCT
>DATFEU010000282.1:0-2246 GCA_035250725.1 Actinomycetota bacterium | reverse complement strand
CGCGTCGCGGAGCGGCGCCGACCTCGGGATCGCCGGAGCCGTCGCCGCGCCGTGCGACGTGCGCGATCCGGCGGCGATCGACGCGCTCGTCGAGAAGGTCGTCGAGCGGTTCGGCGGGCTCGACATCCTGGTGGCGAACGCCGGGGTGGGCGCGTACGGGCCGTTCCTCGAGCTCGATCCCGGCCATCTGGAGGAGATGATCGACACGAACGTGAAGGGCACGATCTACGCGTTGCGCGCCTGCCTGCCGCACCTCCTGAACAGCGACCGCGCCGACTTCGTCACGATCGCCTCGGAGGCGGGCCGCCGCGGCCTGCCGTTCGAGGCGGTCTACTGCGCGTCCAAGTTCGCGCAGGTGGGGTTCACCCGGGCGATGGACCACGAGCTACGTCCTCAGGACGTGCGCTGCACGAACATCTGCCCCGGCGGTGTCGCGACCGAGTTCGCGATGGGGCGGGGACGCACGCCGGACATGCCCGAGCTCCCCGGCATGATGTCCGCCGATGACGTCGCCGAGGCCGTGCTGTTCGCGGTCACGCGACCTCGGAACCATCGGATCCTCGAGATGGCGTTCCGGCCGGTGACCGAGGGGTCGTGGGGATGAGCGACGGCGTCGTGCGGTGGGGGGTCCTGTCGACCGCGAACATCAACCGCAAGGTGGTCCCCGCGACCCAAGCGGCCGAGCGCTGCGAGGTGGTCGCGATCGGTTCGCGCGCTCGGGGGCGAGCGGAGGCGGCCGCCTCGGAGTTCGGCATCGCCAGGGCGTACGGGTCGTACGACGAGGTCCTGGCCGACCCGGAGGTCGACGCCGTCTACATCCCGCTCCCCAACCACCTCCACGCCCAGTGGACGATCGCGGCGGCCCGCGCTCGCAAACACGTGCTCTGTGAGAAACCGCTCGCGATGACCGCCTCCGACGCCGAGCGCATGATCTCCGTCTGCGAGGCCGAGGGCGTGCTGCTGATGGAGGCGTTCATGTACCGGCTGCACCCGACGTGGGAAGCGGTGCGCGAGATCACCGCATCGGGACGGATCGGCGAGCTCCGCTCCGTGCAGAGCTGGTTCTCCTACTTCAACGACGACCCGACCGACATCCGCAACATCGTCGAAGCGGGCGGTGGAGCGCTGTTCGACGTCGGCTGCTACTCGGTGAACCTGTCGCGGATGCTCTTCGCGGCCGAGCCGACCGGTACGCAGGCTCGCGTGGTCCGCGATCCCGAGATGGGGATCGACGTGCTCACGTCGGCGATCCTCGACTTCCCGGACGGCGTGGCGACGTTCACCTGTTCCACGCGCGCGGAGCCCGACCAGCGCGTCCACATCTACGGCACGCGGGGGCGGATCTCGGTCGAGATCCCGTTCAACGTCCCGACCGACCGACCGACGCGCGTGTTCGTCGCCGCGGGGGGCGATCCCCCGGTCAGCCCGGACGTCGAGACGCTCACGTTCGAACCGGCGGATGAGTACGCGCTCCAGGCGGCACGGTTCGCCTCGGCGGTGCTGGACGGGACGCCGGTCCCGGTTCATCCCGCCGACGCGGTCGCGAACCTGCGCGTGATCGAGGAGATCTTCCGCGTCGGCTGACGCTGCGGGGTCAGTCCCCTGCCGGCATGGTCCGGAACGTTGGCGCGAGCGCGGGGTAGAGCTCGCGGTACCTCGCGTACGGGTCCGTGTATCCGTCGGCCTCCGCGGAGGGCTCGGTGGGTTCTCCGACCTCGACCACCGAACGGCAGGCGTCCGGCACCGAGGGGAACCACCCCGCCCCGACGGCCGCGAGGATCGCCGCGCCGTGGGCCGCCCCCTCCGCCGTCGAGGTCGTGACGATCCGCGAGCCGAGCACGTCGGCCAGGATCCCGCGCCAGAGTGGGCTCTTGACGCCGCCCCCGGTCGCGCGGATCTCGCCGGGCGGGGCGAGCCCCGCGGATCGCATCAGCTCGACCGAGTCGCGCAGGCCGAACGCGACGCCCTCCAGGACGGCACGGGTCAGATGGGCCCGTCCGTGGTGCACGGTGAGCCCGACGAACGCGCCGCGAGCCAGGGGGTCGGGGTGCGGCGTCCGCTCGCCGGTCAGGTAGGGCAGGAAGAGAAGTCCGTCGCTGCCAACAGGAACGTCGGCCGCCTCGGCGACGAGGTCGTCGAACGAGATCCCCGGCGCCAGGGCGTCCCGGTACCACCGCAGGCTCCCCGCGGCCGAGAGCATGACGCCCATCAGGTGCCATCGCTCGGGCACGGCGTGGCAGAAGGCG
>DATFEU010000292.1:0-3750 GCA_035250725.1 Actinomycetota bacterium | reverse complement strand
TGAAGAAGGCGGGCAACGACAGCTTCGTCGGGCTCTGCCCGTTCCACACCGAGAAGACCCCGTCGATGTCCGTGTCGCCGAGCAAGGGGATGTACCACTGTTTCGGCTGCGGCGCGGGGGGCGACGCCATCCGGTTCCTCCGCGAGGTCGAGCAGTTGGACTTCGCCGAGGCGGTCGAGCGCCTGGCCAAGGAGGCCGGGATCACGCTCCGCTACGAGGGCGACTCGCCCGCCGAGCGCCGGGCCGCCTCCCGGCGGCAGCTGCTCCATCGGGCCAACGGGTCGGCGTTCGAGCTCTACCACCGGATGCTGATCGAGGGCCACGAGGGCGAGGACGCGAGGCGCTACCTCGCCGAGCGCGGCATCGACCGCGACACCTCGGTCGAGTTCGAGGTCGGGTACGCGCCCGGCTATCCGGACTTCCTCCTTCGCAGGCTCGCCCGGTCGCTCTCGCCCGAGGTGCTCGTCGAGGCCGGCCTCGTCATCGGCGATCCGGACGGGAACGTCCGCGACCGGTTCCGCGGCCGGATCACGTTCCCGATCCACGACCTGTCGGGGCGCCCGGTCGGGATCGGCGCCCGGTCGCTCCCCGCCGGGGGCGCCGGCGGCCGCGACGAGGGCCCGAAGTACCTGAACTCCCCGGGGACGCCGGTCTTCCACAAGGGGGAGGTCCTCTACAACCTGCACCGGGCGAAGTCGGTCGTCGCCAAGACAGGCGAGGTCTTCGTCGTCGAGGGGTACACCGACGTGATCGCGATGTCGCGCGCGGGCCTCGCCAACACCGTTGCGACGTGCGGGACCGCGCTCGGGGAGGGTCACTTCCGGCTCGCGTCCCGTTTCGCGCAGCGGATGGTGCTGGCCTTCGACTCGGACGAAGCGGGGGCGCGGGCGGCCGAGCGCGCCTTCGAGTTCGTGGAGCGGTTCCCCGTCCGACCCGTCGTGATGATCCTGCCCGAGGGGCTCGACCCCGCGGACTTCGTGCAGCAACACGGCGCGGCCGCGCTCCGCGAGCTCGCCGAGCGCGCCGTCCCGCTCGTCGAGTACATGATCCGCCGGACGGTCGGCCGCCACGACCTGTCGACGATCGAAGGACAGAGCGCCGCCGTCGCCGCGAGCATCACGATGCTGGAGGCCCTGTCCGACCCGGTCCGCCAGGGCGAGTACGCGCACCTGCTGGCCGAGCTCGCCGGGGTGTCCGAGGGGTCCGTCGTCCTGGCGCTCGAACGCCGCCTGGAGGGCCGGCCGGTCGACGTCGCCGAGGCCGTCAAGCGGGTCTCGGTGCAGGAGAAGGTCGAACGAGAGATGCTCCGCCTGCTCGCACGCGACGTGGAGACGTTCGCCGCGTTCGCGTCGACCGTGGACGAGGCGTACTTCCAGTCGGCGAGGCACCGCGCGCTGTTGCGGCAGCTCGTCGAGGCCGGCGGCGATGTGAGGACGGGCGTCGCCGAGGCGCAGGACGATGAGGCGAGGCGCGCGCTCAGTGCGCTCGCGCTCGAGCCGCTCGACGGCGAGCCCGTGCACGGCTATGCGGACGACGTCCTGACCCGCCTCCGGGAGTTCGCGCTGAAGCGCAAGAGCGCGAGGCTCCGCAAGGAGCTGCAGAAGATGAACCCGACGACCGACGAGCGCTACGACGGGCTGTTCCAGGAACTCATCGCGACCGACGCAGATCTCCGCCGGCTGCGCGAGCGCGGCCACGTCCACGCGTAGCCGACGACGAAACGTCGGGTGACGGAGCCGTTTCGGCGGGACGAAATCGGTTCGGGTCACCGCCCGTTCCGTCCCGTACACTTCCCGGCGTCCTCCCCCCCGAAGACTGGGAGCCGCAGCGTTGACGGAAGTTGCCCGCGACCTGGGTCTGGAAGAAGCCAAGGAGCAGATCGCCGCCCGCGGGCGTGAGCGGGGCTTCGTCACCTCCGACGACCTGCTCGACGCGGTTCCGGTCGACGACTTCACGCCGGATCAGGTCGAGGACTTCCTCTCGCAGGTCGAGGAGCACCTGCGCGGCGAAGGCATCGAGGTCATCGAGGTGCCCGGCGACGAGGTTGACGCCACCGCACAGCGGCAGCTCGACGTCGACCTCCTGAAGGCCCCGACGAACGACCCCGTCCGGATGTACCTGAAGGAGATCGGCAAGGTGCCGCTCCTCACGGCCGCCCAGGAGGTCGATCTCGCCCGGCGGATCGAGGCGGGGGAGTTCGCCACCGAGCTCCGCGTGGTCATGGAGGAGGACGAGCGGGTCGACCAGAAGCGCCTCCGCCTGGTCGCCGAGTCAGTGGTGGCGATCCGGGACCACCAGCTCGAGAAGTTCGGCAAGGTCGAGGGGATCGGCCGGGCCCGGATCTCCAAGAGCTACAAGCCGAAGACGCGCGAGGACCTCGACGACTTCCTGCGCCGGGTCGAGCGAGACGGGCAGCTCGCCAAGCGCAAGCTGATCGAGGCCAACCTTCGGCTCGTCGTGTCGATCGCGAAGCGGTACGTGGGCCGTGGGATGCTGTTCCTGGACCTGATCCAGGAGGGCAACCTCGGCCTGATCCGTGCGGTCGAGAAGTTCGCTTACGCGAAGGGCTTCAAGTTCTCCACGTACGCGACGTGGTGGATCCGGCAGGCGATCACCCGCGCGATCGCCGACCAGGCGCGGACGATCCGCATCCCCGTCCACATGGTGGAGACGATCAACAAGCTCGTCCGCATCCAGCGCCAGCTGCTGCAGGACCTCGGCCGCGAACCGTTGCCGGAGGAGATCGGCCGGCAGATGGGGATCCCGGCCGACAAGGTGCGCGAGATCCTGAAGGTGAGCCAGGAGCCGGTCTCGCTCGAGACGCCGATCGGCGAGGAGGAGGACTCCCATCTCGGCGACTTCATCGAGGACTCGGACGCGATCGTCCCGGTCGACGCGGCCAGCTTCATCCTGCTGCAGGAGCAGCTCGAGTCAGTGCTGCACACGCTCTCCGAACGCGAGAAGAAGGTGATCCAGCTCCGGTTCGGACTGCTGGACGGCCACCCGCGCACGCTCGAGGAGGTCGGGCGGGAATTCGGGGTGACGCGCGAGCGGATCCGACAGATCGAGTCGAAGACCCTGTCGAAACTCCGACACCCCTCGCGTTCGCAGAAGCTGCGCGACTACCTGGAGTAGGTCGCCCCGCTCGCGTCCGCGAGCGCGGGGCTCAGTTCATCGACAGGTCGTCGACGTCGGGCTCGAGCCGCCGCTGGATGCCGGCCCGGGCGCGCTGGATCGCCTCGACGCTCTTCCAGCTGGCACGTTCGGCGAGCCGGCGTCCGTGCTGTGCGAGCCGGTTCGAGGGGTGCCGGGCCATCGCCTGACGGACGCCCGGCGGCCGGTCCTGATCCTCATCGCGAGGCTTGGACAGCTCACGGCCGAGGAGGTACCCGACCACGCCGCCGATCACGAGCCCCGTACGGAAGCGCATAGGTCATCCTAGTCCGACCGGGAGCCGTTGGTAGACTCCGTCGGCGCGGTGGCGCGTTCGGCCCCACCGGCGATCCGGGGTAGCTCAATCGGCAGAGCGGCGGACTGTTAATCCGTAGGTTGTGGGTTCGAGTCCCACCCCCGGAGCTGCACGAGCGGGAGGTGGAGGCGTGCCGAGCCGGTGCGCTCGGATCGACCGTGTCCCGCGGCGGCTCCGTCAGGCATCGACCGAGTGCGCGGTCGACGTGAGTGGACCGCGTCTCGAAACTGTCAGTGAACTCGATGACGTTCTCTCCCGCTTGCCCTCGCGCAGGGCACGTC
>DATFEU010000276.1:0-2426 GCA_035250725.1 Actinomycetota bacterium | reverse complement strand
GAGCGGCCGCCTTCGGCGGCCGCTCCCCCTGTTCCATCGAGCCTCGATGCGCTCGCCCGATCCTGTACTTACTCTGCGGGCCAGCTCGCTTCGATCTCCTCCAACACCGTCGACAGTGAGTCTGGACCTTCCTGCATGTACTGCACCATCCCGGTCCAGAAGCTCCCGGCGCCGACCTCGCCCGGCATCAGGTCCGAGGCGTCGAACCGGCCGGTGTCGTTCGCGATCGCGTCGGTGAGGACCACGGCCGAGTCGGCCAGGATCTGGTTCGCGTAGCAGTCCGGGCCGACGTTGATGTTGGCCGAGATCCTCGAGGACGCCGGGTCGGCTCCCTGCGCGCACTGGATCGCCTCGCCGGCGAACTGCTGCACGAAGTCGATGACCTCCTCACGGTTCCCGGCGGTCCCGATCACCGCGAACTCGCCGGCGTACAGCGTGCCTTCCTGGTCGATCGGCGGGAGCGGGAACCAGTCGTAGTCCTCGCCCGCCACCGCGTCCTCGGGGAACGGCGCGGCACCGATGATGAAGGTCGCCTGGCGGTGGAGCCAGCAGCCGGGCGGGTCCTCGAACATCGGGAGCGGCGCCGAGCCGAACGAGATCGACGGGGTGTCGGCCGCGCCGCCGAGCACGTACCCCTCGGTGAACATGATGTTCCCGAACTCCTCAGCCGCTGTCGCGACCGCGGGGTCGTTGAACGCGATCTCGTGGTTGACCCACTGATCGTAGGTCTGCACGCCCGCGGTCCGGAGCATGATGTCTTCCATCCAGTCGGTGGCCGGCCATCCGGTCGCACCGCCCGACTCGAAGCCCACGCACCAGGGCGTGCCGCCGTCGGCGACGATCTGGTCGGAGAGCGCGAGCATCTCGTCCCAGGTGGTCGGCACCGTGTACCCGGCGGCATCGAAATCGTCCTTCGGGTACCACACCATGCTCTTCAGGTTCACGTTCGTCGGGATGCCGTAGTGCTCACCGTCCAGCTCGACGAGCGAGAACAGATACTCCCCGTACTGCTCCTCGAGCGCAGCCACGTCGATCCCCAGGTCCTCAAGCGACAGGATCGTGCCGGCCTGTGCCTGCTGGATGACGGTGCCCGGCTGCGGCACGAGCGCGATGTCGAGCGTTCCGCCCTCGGAGCGGATCGCGAACTGCTCCTCGAAGTCGGCCGACGCCTCGATCTCGACCGCGTAGTCGGCGTTCTCCAGGTTCTCGTCGACCGCGGCCTGGACCGCCTCGGCCTCGTTCGGCTCCATCGCGTTCAGGACGTTCACCGTCCCGGTGTTCGGTTCGGTGGCCGCGGTTTCGCCGTCGCCGCCGTCGCCGCCGCCCTCGTCATCGCCCGCGCACGCGGCGGCGATCAGCATCAGCGCCACCACGGGGACGAGCAACTTGAGTCGCCTCATGATCGGCTCCCCTTTCTCACGGGATGTCTCATTCTCCCCCAATCGTGTCGTTTCCGGTCAACCCGCCTGGAGGGCCGGCGCGGTCGACCGAGCACCACTCACGGCGGTCGTCCTCCTTTCGTCTCACCCACGGTTGAACGGCGGATCACCAGTTCGGTCGGCAGGATGACCCGGCGAGGTCCGCCTCCCCGATGCCGCAACAGGTGGAAGAGGGCCCGTGCGGCCTCGGCGCCTTGCTCCTGCACGCCCTGCCTGATCGTCGTGAGCGGCGGGTCGAGCTCGGCCGCGACCCCCACGTCGTCGAAGCCCGCGAGCGCGACGTCGCCCGGGACCGAGAGGTTCCGCGCGCGGATGCTCTCGAGCGCGCCCTGGGCCGTCGCGTCGTTGCCGCAGAAGATCGCGTCCACTCCTCGGTCGAGCAGTTCCGGGGCGCCCTCCCGACCGGAGGCGGCCGTGAACGCTCCGTCCACGATCAGGTCGTCCACCGGGACCCTCGCGCGAGCCATCGCCTGGAGGTACCCGGCGATCCGATCTTCCGCCGCAACCGTTCCGCGGCGGCCGGTGATATGGCCGATGCGTCGGCGCCCGATGTCCAGGAGGTGCGTCGAGATCATGTCGGCGGCCGCGACGTTGTCGACGTCGACGTAGCTCGCCTCGCGGTCCGCCCGACGGTGCCCGATCAGGACCGTCGGGAGGTCCGAGGCGAGGAGCCCGTCGACCAGCGGATCGTCGAGCTGGTCCGCGGTGACGACGACGCCGTCGACCAGACGCATCCACAGGATCTGGTCGAGCGTCTCCTCCTTGGAGCGGTTGCCGAGCCACAGCATCATCCCCGCCGCCTGATGCGCGAGCGCGTCGGTGAGCCCCTGGAGCAGGCTCGTGAAGTACGGGTCCTGGAACAGGAGATGCGGCGAGAGATGCATCACGACGCCGACGACGCCGGAGCGGCCCGAGGCGAGCGTCCGCGCGGCCGCGTTCGGCCGGAACTTCGTGCGCTCCAGGACCTCCGTGACGCGCGCCCTGGTC
>DATFEU010000271.1:0-12932 GCA_035250725.1 Actinomycetota bacterium | reverse complement strand
CGACAAGGTCACGATCGTCCAGCGCAGCGATCGCCTGACGGCCAACAAGCTGCTGCAGGACAAGGTGATGATGCACAAGCAGATGGAGGTCCTGCTGAACCGCGAGGTCGTCGAGTTCACGGCGAAGGACGACGGGAGCGGCAAGCTCGGCGCGATCGTCCTGAAGGACCGGGAGACCGGCGAGCGCGAGGAGCTCCACCCGGCAGGGTGTTTCGTGTTCATCGGGCTGGACCCGAACACGGAGTTCGTCAAGGGAGCCGTCGGCCTCGACGACCGCGGACTCGTCGCGACCGACATGGGCCTGCAGACGAGCATGCCCGGCGTATTCGCCGCGGGAGACGTCCGTTCGGGATCCACGAAGCAGCTCGCGTCGGCCGTGGGGGAGGGGGCGGCGGCTGCGATCGGCATCCGCATGTTCCTGGAGGCCCAAGACGCCAGACCGATGCACGTGATGTGAGGGCGGAGGAGCGATGGAACCTCAGGAGATCTTCGAACTGATCGTCAAGGCCGACGAGAAGCTGAAGTACGCGACCTCCGGCAAGCAGGACGTCCGTCGCGAGCAGGCGCGCGAACTCTTGCGACAGGCGCGTGCCGAGGCCGAGGCGATCGGCAACGCGGCGTTGGTGCACCAGGCCGACACACGGCTGGCGGACCTGGACGCGGCGGCTAGCTGAAGCGCCCGCGCAGGATCAGCCCGGCCGAGCGGCGCCGACGAAGCTGTCCCAGTAGACCGAGACGACCTGGACCGGGATCCCGGGGTGGGACGCATGGACCATCCGTCCGCCGCCGACGTACATCCCGACGTGCGAGATCGGACTGTAGAAGAACAGCAGGTCGCCGGGCTGCACATCCGACTGGGCCACGTGTGGGAATGACGAGTACTGCGCGGCCGAGGAGTGCGGAAGCGAGACACCGGCCTGCGCCCAGGCCCACATCGTGAGCCCCGAGCAGTCGAACCCGACGTTCGGGTCGGCGGCGCCGAATACGTAGGGCGTCCCGATCACCGAGTACGCGGCGGCGATCGCGGCGCCGGCGCTGCCGCTGACCGGGGGAGGGGTCGGCGTGGGTCCCGGGTCGATCACTCCCCCGCTGGACCCTCCGCTCTCGGCGGCCTCTTCTGCCGCCTCCTGGGCGGCCTGCTGGGCGGCGAGCGCTTCCTGGAACTCCCGGTTGAGGGTCTCGTAGAGATCACGGGCCTCGTCGATCCGCGACTCGATCACGTCGCGGTCGTTCCCGATCTGCTCGAGCAGGTTCTGGCGCTCCTCGACGGCCGCCGCGAGCTCCTCGGCGGTCCAGCGGGCCTCCTGCCGGGCGAGCTCGGCGCCGAGCGCGAGGTCGGCGTCCGCCTGGGCCATGCTCCCGATGAACTCGAGCCGGTCGGAGAAGTCGGCGATCGACGTGGCCTCGAACAGCGTGGCGATCTGCGAGCCGACCCCCGTGTAGGCGCGGGCCGCGCTCGCGTTCAGGCTCGCGACCGCCCGGTCGGCCTCGGCCTGGGCGCCCTCGGCCTGGGCGCGGACGTCGGCGAGCCTGCCCTGGACCTCCTGGAGCTGGATCTGCGCCTGGTTGTAGCGCTCGACGAGGAGCGAGAGCTCCTGATTCAGCTGGTCGAGGCGCGCCTCGGCCTGCTCGACCTCCTCGCGGCTGGGAGCCGCTGAGGAGATGGTCGCCGCACCGATGATCGTCGGAGATGCGATGAGCACGGCCATCGCGAGCCGCGCCGCCACGTGCCTTCGCCTACCGGTCATCATCCTCCGGGCAACAGAACGGGCTGTCTACCGACAGCCCGCGAGCAGGGTACCGGCCGCTCCGAGGGTCGTCAATCAACCTCTCCGAACGTTCTATCGGCCTTCTCGACGCTCGCACAAGAGGGTTGTGCGGAAACAACCTGCTGTGGTCGGGACGGCGGGATTTGAACCCGCGACCTCAGCGTCCCGAACGCTGCGCGCTACCAAGCTGCGCCACGTCCCGTGCCTGGCAGTGTAGCGGCTCACATCCAGGCCCAGACCTGCCCGGGGCCGGGGAGGCGGGTAGCATCGTGCGACCGGGCACGAACCGGCCGAGCGACCACCTGGAGGGCGATGAACACGTGAGGATCGCCCAGATCTGCCCGCCCTGGCTCGCGGTCCCGCCGAAGGGCTACGGCGGGATCGAGTGGGTCGTCGCGCTGCTCGCCGATGGGCTGGCAGAGGCCGGGCACGACGTGACCCTGTTCGCGACCGGCGACTCGAAGACGGACGCGAGGCTCGAGTTCGCGTACGAGCAGGCGCCCGGCTCCGCCGCGATCAACGACATCGTCCTCGACACGACCCATACCCTGTTCAGCCTGCGCGACGCGCGCGAGCGGTTCGACGTCCTGCACGTCCACACGCCGTTCTCCGCCCTGGCGGCCGCCGTGGAGACCGGTATCCCGACGGTCCACACGCTCCATGGGTCGTTCGTCACGGAGATGAGGCGGCTGTACTCGTTCGTCGCCGACCGGGCCTGGTTCGTCGCGATCAGCGAGGCGCAGCGCCGCTTCGACGAGGACCTGCGCTACGGGGGCGTCGTCTACAACGGGATCGACATGGGCGTGTACACCATGCAGGAGGAGAAGGAGGACTTCGTCCTGTTCCTCGGTCGCGGCGCGCCGGAGAAGGGCTGGCGGCGCGCGATCGACGCCGCGATGCTGGCGGGCGAGCGCCTCGTCTCCGCCGTGAAGATCGCGCACTGGGCCGAACAGAAGGAGTGGGAGGAGAACATCGAGCCCGTGCTTCCTCCCGACTTCGAGGTGCTGGGCGAGATCTCGCAGGAGGAGAAGGTGGACCTGCTGCGTCGCGCGAAGGCCGTGCTGTTCCCGATCGACTGGCCGGAGCCGTTCGGGCTCGTGATGACCGAGGCGATGGCCTGCGGCACGCCCGTGATCGCGACGCCCCGTGGATCGGTCCCGGAGGTCGTCGAGGACGGGGTCACGGGGTGGATCGTCGACGTGGAGGACTACCCGGCGCGGGCCGCCGAACGCCTCGAGCACCTATCGGGGATCGATCCCATCCGGTGCCGCGAGCGCGTGCAGCGTCTGTTCTCCAAGGAGGCGATGGTCGCCGGGTACGAGCGCGTCTTCGAGCGCGCGATCGCCGGCTGATCCTTCCCCCGAGGGTCGCCCGACCGAACGCCTCGACCTGGGAACCGACCGCCCACCGCGGACGTCCCGAAGGCATAGGATGCTCCGGCCCGACAAGGCCCGCCCCCAAGGAGGCTGTGATGCGCACCGGGCGCCGCGCCCGTCCTTGCATGCTGCTCGGGTTGTCGTTCTGTCTGGCGGTCACGGCATCCGCCGGGCCCGTCAACGCCGTCGTACCACCGACGCTGAAGCTCTTCGTTGCCAACTCGGAGTTGACGCTCGAGCGGAACGGCCGAGGCTTCGTCTCCTTCGATCCAGGCGTCTGGGTCACGCCGATGGGAGGCGACTTCGAACTCTGGCTCAGCCGACCCGACTACGACACGCCGTTCTCGTTCGTGCAGGTCGACTCGGGATCGGGCGCGATCCTGCGAACCGTGCCCGTCCGGATGGCCGCGGGAGCGAACGGCCTCTCGAGGTTCGCGCGGTACGAGATCCGAGACGGTCGCGGCGATCTCGTGGATTCGAAGACCATCGACTACTGCCCGAACAACTTCTCCCTACAGCGCCTGTCCGACGAGAGCCCGCTCAATCCGCACTATCCCTACTCCTGCAACGAGGCCTACTCCGCCGAAGTCTTCCTCAAGGGCACGGTCTGGGGGATCGACGAGGGCTGGGCGAGCGGCCTCGTGGGTGACTCCGACGAGGGAAGCGGCCTGAGGTTCCCGGCGCCTCGCAAGCACTACACGATCTCCATCGCGATCGCCCCCGCGTGGGCGAGCCTGCTCGAGGTCGCGCCCGGGGATGACAAAGCCGAGGTCGACGTCACCGTCGTTGACCGCAAACGGCTCGACCATGCGGATGCGGCATCCCCCGGGGAAGCTCGTTCCGCCGACCCGCTCACTCACGCTTTCGCGTCGGTCCCAGACGTGACGAACCCCGACCTCTCCACGCTGCCCGACCTCGTCGCGTTCCCGGGATACCACATGGACACCGACTCACGGAAAGGTCGCGACTATCTGACGTTCACATCGACCGAGTGGAACCAGGGACCCGGGACGTTTCTCGTCGAGGGCTTCCGGGCGGAGAACGAGTCCTCGATGGATGGGTTCCAGTACTTCATCGACGAGGACGGCGCGGCGATCGGGCGAGCCCTGATCGGCGAACTCGAGTTCCACGCCGGCGGAGGACACAACCACTGGCACTTCGAGGAGTTCACGCGGTACTCGCTCCTCGACGCCTCGAGGGCGAGGGTCTTGGTGAGCGGCAAGCAGTCGTGGTGCCTCGTCAACACCGACGCGATCGACCTCACGGTGCCGAACGCGAAATGGCTCAGCTACGGGCAGGACCTCGCGACATCGTGCGGCGGGCCGGGCCGGTTGTGGATCAGGGAGGTTCTCGACGTGGGGTGGGGCGACACGTACTCGCAGTACGTCCGAGGGCAGGCGTTCAACATCACGAACCTTCCCAACGGGCGGTACTACGTGCGGGTGCACGTGAACCCGACGGGATCGATCCTCGAGTCCGACGAAACCAACAACGTCGAGGACCGGATGATCGAGCTCAAGGGCAGAACGGGTCACCGTCGCGTCGTCGTGCCCCCGTGGCACGGGATCGATACCGAGAGAAGGTGCTACTTGTGCTGAACCGCTCGAGCGGTTGAGTCGCCGGCGGGCTCCGTGTCGGGGGCCCGCCGGAGCTCCAGTAGCGTGGCTTCGGGCGGGCAGAGGAACCGGAAGGGCGCGTATTTGCTCGTCCCGAGCCCGGGCGAGACGTGGAGGAATGAACCGCCGAACCTGATCATCCCCGACGCCAGCCGTCGCGGGAGGTCAGAGTTCGTCACGAGGGCGCCGACGAAGGGCATCCGAACCTGTCCCCCGTGCGTGTGTCCCGCCACCAGTAGCCGATACCCGCATGCCACGGCCTCGGGAGCCGAGTCCGGGGAGTGCATCACTGCGATCCCGAACCGCTCCGGAGCCACGCGCGGCGCGAGCCGCAGATCCTGCCGGGCGATATGCGAGTCGTCGAGCCCCAGGAGCTCGATGGGCAGCCCGTCGAGATCGGTCTCCTCACGAACGTTGGTCAGCTCGCGCCATCCGTCGTCCGCGAGCAGCGCTCGCATCTCGGCGACGCGTCCTCGTGGTGCACGGCGGCGCCTGCGTCTGCGCGCAGGAACGAAGTACCTGAAGGGGTTCATCCGGCGCGGAACGTAATAGTCGTTCGAACCGAGGACGTACCACGAGGCGTGCCTGCCCCCCAGCGGCCGGAGCGCCTCGACGACCGTCTCGACGGCCTCGGGTTCGGCGACGAGGTCCCCGGTCACGACCGTCACGTCGGCCGGAGGGAGCGACGAGAGGAACGCCGCTTTCCGTCGGTCGTTCTTCACGAAGTGGAGGTCGGATAGGTGCAGGATCGTGAGGGCCACGGGCCCCCCGGTCGGTAGGATGGCGAGGCCGCGGCGGACCAGGCGGTACGCGCGCCGCTCGACGAGGACGCCGTAGGCGACGCAGAGCATCGCGACGACGCCGAGCGCGACGATGATCTCCGGGAGCACGGGAGGCGAGTGTACGTGGGCGACCCCACCCTGAAGACGGCGGTTCGGGAGCAGATGACGGCCGCGATGAAGGCCGGCGACAAGGCCCGACTCGGTGCGCTCCGGATGCTCACGGCCGCGATCACGAACCGCGAGAAGGAGGAGCGCCACGAGCTCTCCGACGACGAGGTGCGCGAGGTCGCCGGCAAGGAGGTCAAGCGCCGGACAGAGTCGATCGAGGCGTTCGAGGGCGCGGGGCGGAACGAGCTTGCCGAAAGGGAACGCGCCGAGCGAGACGTGCTGCAGGCGTTCGCGCCCGAGCAGCTCTCGGAGGCGGAGATCGACGCGCTGATCGATCGGGCGATCGCGGACACGGGAGCCGCCTCACGCGAGGAGATGGGCAAGGTGATGGGCGCGGTCATGCCCGAGGCGAAGGGGAAGGTCGACGGCTCGGTCGTTCGGCGCAAGGTCGCGGAGCGCCTGAGCGGCTAGTAGAGCCGTCGCCGGGCGGCGACCGGCATCGAGGCGATCAGGCCGCTGCCGGGTCCGTCGCCATTCCCGTTCCCGTCGCCATTCCCGTTCCCGGGGCCGCCGTTCCCGGGGCCGCCGTTCCCGGGGCCGCCTCCGTCACCGCCACCTCCGTCACCGCCGCCTTCGTCACCGCCGCCTCCGTCACCGCCGCCTCCGTCACCGCCGCCACCACCGTCGTTGCCATCGCCTCCGCCCTGGAAGGCGCCCACGAACAGCGTGACGGTGGAGCCGGGGTCGACGAGCTTCGAGCCGTCGCCCATCGGGATCTGGTCGAGCACGATCCCGTCGAGATCACCCTTGTTCACGGGCACGACCTCCACCGCGGCGAACAGGTCCAACTTGGCGAGCTCCTGGATCGCCTTGGCTTCGGTCAGTCCGGTCACGCGGGGCACCACGACCGGCTCGCCCTGGCCGTTGCTCGCCGTGAGGTTCACGGCGCTCCCGAGGCGGGCCCGCGTCCCGCCGCCCGGAGCCTGCGTGAGCACGGTCCCCTTCGGCTCGTGCGAGAGCACCATCTGCGCGATGGGCGTGAAGTTCGCCTCGACCAGGACCTGTTCGGCATGCTCGAGCTTCATCCCGACGACGTCGGGCACGCCGCCGCTCTCCGGCGGCGGTGGCGCCTCGAACCCCTCGACGGGGAATCCCTGCATCGCGCGCTCCATGAAGTCCTGCCAGATCGGCGCCGCGACCGTCCCGCCGAACACCGAGGTCCCGTAGTACGAGTCCATCGGTTTCTGTCCCTCGCTGAACCCGACCCAGACGGCGGTCGACACCTGCGGCGTGTAGCCGGCGAAGTACACGTTCGTGTAGTCCTGCGCCGTTCCGGTCTTGCCGGCCACCGGCCGGCCGGGAAGGAGCGCGGCCCGACCGGTGCCGCAGCACACGACCCGCTGCAGCATCGCGGTGACGAGCTGCGCGATCTCGGGTTCGATCACCTGCGTGCACCTCGGCTCATGCTGATACAGGATCCGTTGTCCCTTCGGCGCGGTCTTCGGCACGCTGGCGAACTCCACCTTCCGGACCGCCCACGCGTCGCACCGGATCCCGTCGTTCGCGAGCGTGGCGTACGCCGAGGCCATGTCCATCGTCGGGACCTCCTCGACGCCGAGGGTGATCGCCGGCACCGCGTCGAGACCGACCGTGATCCCCATCCTCCGGGCGGCGTCCACGATCGCCTGCGGCCCCACGTCGAGGGCGAGCTGCGCGAACACGACGTTGACCGAGTTCTGGGTCGCGTTCCACAGGTCCATGTAGCCGGCGTCGCCTCCGCCCTCCGCGTTGCTCACGCAACCGTCCGCGCTGATCCAGCCGTCGAGGCCGCACTGCGGCGAGGCCGACGAGTACACCTTGCCCTGCGGGAAGCCGTGTTCGAACGCGGCGACGAGCGTGAACGGCTTGAAGGCCGACCCCGTCTGTCGCGTTCCCCGCCAGACGAGGTCGTACTGGTCCCGACGGTAGTTCTTCCCTGACAGCATCGCCTTGATGGCGCCGTCGGTCGCGCGTACGGACACGAGCGACGAGTCCGGGCTGTTCCTCGCGTCGTCGATGTACGGGCTGTCGATGATCGCTTCCTGCGCGTAGTCCTGCCACTGTGGATCGAGCGACGTGTAGATCTCGAGGCCGCCCTGGTACAGGGTGTGGACGCGTTGGTTGTACGTCTTGCCGAACGCGTCGAACCGACCGTCCTCGTTCTCGAGGATCAGGTTGCGGATGTAGTACACGAAGAACGGTTCGACCTTCTGCTTGAAGACGCCGACGTCGTTCGCGATCCCCAGCTCGCTCGCCTTGGCCCTCGCGACCTTCGCCGGATCGGCCCACCCGAGCTCAGCCATCCGGTCGAGCACGAGGTTGCGGCGCGCCGTGGCCGCCTCCGGGTTCGTCACGGGGTCGTAGGCGCCGGGCGCCCGGATGATCCCGGCGATCATCGCGGCCTGACGGAGCGAGAGCTTGCTCGCACGGGTGTGGAAGTAGGTCTCCGCGGCCTTCTCGATCCCGTAGGCCCCGTTCCCGTAGTACGCCTCGTTCATGTAGAGCTCGAGGATCTCTCGCTTCGTGTACTTGCGCTCGAGCCGGATCGCGAGCGCCGCCTCCTGGAACTTGCGCGCGAACGTCTGCTCGGGCGAGTCGATCAGCACGTTCTTCACGAGTTGCTGCGTGAGCGTCGAGCCGCCCTGCTCGATCTCGCCCGCGACGAGGTTCGCGATCGCCGCGCGCATCAGCGACGGGAAGTTCAGGGCGCCGTGCTCGTAGAACGAGTCGTCCTCGATCGCGATGACCGCGTCCTGGGCGACCTGGGCGATCTTGTGGATCTTCACGTAGCGACGGTTCTCGTCGAGGAAGATCTCGGCCAGCACCGTCCCGTCGGCCGCGTAGATCGTCGAGGTCTCCGGGAAGTCCGGGATGCGGACCTGGCCCACCCCGGCCGCGTCGAGGCGCTCGCGGAACGCGTTCACGCCGGCCCCCGCCGCCCCGAAGAACGGGAGCAGCGACAGCGCGAGCACCGCGGCGAACCCGGCCAGCACGAGGATCAGCACGAGCGGGACCAGCGGCGCGATCACCCTGCGGGGTTGCAGCTCGGACGGCGGACCGGCCGGGGGGCCGTCGTCGCGACGTTGCGACGGCTTCACCGCCGGGCGTTCACGGTGCTTGGGGGGAGCCTGCATGGGGCCTCAGGATAGCCCGGGCACCGGGGTACGATGAACCACGTCCATGCGCCGCGCCGCCTCGTTCGTGCTGCTCGGAGCCCTCGTAGCCCTGTCCCCGGCCCCGTCCGTCGCGCAGGCCGAGGCGCCGTCGGTGCTCGTCGCCGAGGTGGACGGCTCGATCGACGGGGTGCTCGCCTCGTACCTCCGGGACTCGATCGAGGACGCGGAGGCCTCCGGCGCCACGCTCGTCCTGCAGATCGACAGCGCGGGGACCCTCGACGTCGACCCGGTCGCGCTCGCCGAGCGGATCCACGACGCGAGCGTCCCGGTGATCGTCTGGGTCGGGCCGTCGCCCGCCAAGGCCGCGGGCGCCGGGCTCCTGTTCCTCTACGCGGCCTCCCTCGCCGCCGTCGCGCCGGGGGCCGGCGTGGGCCCCCTCGAGCCGCTCGACCTGTCGCGGGACGACGGGCCGTCGCGGGCGGCGATCGAGGATCTCGCGAGCGGCTGGGTCGCCGAGCGCGGCCGCCCCACGCCGGTCGGGTTCCCCGACGAACCGATCCCTGCGCAGGCGGCGCTCGACGCGAACATCGCCGAGGTCGCCGCCGCCTCGATCACGGATCTCCTCGCGCAGGTCGACGGGCGCACGGTCGAAACGGCCACGAGCGAGGTGGTGTTGCGGACGGAGGTCGCGACGGATCCGAGCGACGAGCCGGTGACGGTCCGTTTCACGGAGCTGGGTCCCGTCGACCGGACGCTGCATGCCGCCGCCTCGCCGACCTGGATCTACGTCCTGCTCGTCCTCGGGATCGCCGCCCTCGCGTTCGAGATCACGCAGCCCGGCTTCGGGTTCGCGGGCTTCGCGGGGGCGGGCATGCTCGCGCTCGCGACCTACGGGCTGACGGTCGTGCCGTTCTCGGTCCTCGGCCTCGCGCTGCTCGTCGTCGGGCTGGGGCTGATGACGCTCGACGTACGGCTCCGCCGGCTCGGCGCCTTCACGGTGGCCGGGTGGCTGGCCTTCGTCGCCGGCTCGGTGCTCGTCTTCGGGGGCGTGTCGGACGCGATCGACGTCTCGCCGTGGCTGATCGGGTCGGTCGCCGTGGGGGCGTTCCTGTTCTGGGGGTTCGCACTCACCGTCGCGATCCAGACGCGCGCGCGCCTCACCTCGACACAGCGAGGGCTCGTCGGGTTGGTAGGGGAGGCTCGCGGCGAGCTGAACCCGGAGGGGTCGGTCCACGTGAAGGGAACCGTGTGGCGAGGCCGCAGTGCCGACGGTCCGATCCCGGCCGGTACTCGGGTCCGGGTTCGGGGCGTCGACGGCCTGGTCCTGCGGGTGTCGCCCGAACCTCCGGACGAGGGATCCCAACCGACCTCCCCCCCCGGCTGAGGGGCGCCCCAGGCACGCGAACGTGAGGAATCCGCGTCGGTTGAGCCCGGCGGGCGCACCTTCGGAATCTCTCCGGCGTTCCATTACGAAAGACCTATCGGAGGGGCCGTCGAGGGGGACCCTGGCGTGGTCGATCGGATGCGGACGGAGTGGAGCTGGGGCTGGCAGTTCGAGGCAGCATGCCGCGGGACGGACTCCACCTTGTTCTTCGCCCCGAACTACTTCGAGCGACGCGAGGAGAAGGCGGCCCGCGAGGCCAAGGCCAAGACCATCTGCGCCGCGTGCCCGGTGCGCCTCCCCTGTCTAGAGTACGCCCTCGAGATCCGGGAGGCCCACGGGATCTGGGGAGGCTTCAACGAGTACGAACGCCGGCAGTTGCTCCGGCAGCGCACGCTCCAGGCCGGCTGATCCGCCGGCCGGCTGCGGTTTCTGCGACCATCCGTTCGACCGCGAGGGGGCCGACCGTGATCGAGGAACGCCTGCTGGAACTCGGGATCGACCTGCCGCCCGCGCCCGCGCCCGTCGCCTCGTACGTCCCGGTCCGGATCGCCGACGTGATGGCGTTCGTCGCCGGTCAGATCCCGATGGAAGAGGGACGGCTCATGCTCACCGGCGCGGTCGACGCGGAGATCACGGTCGAGCAAGCACAGGAGGGCGCTCGCCGATGCGCGCTGCAGGCCCTCGCCGCGCTCCGCGAGGCGCTCGGTTCGCTCGACCGGGTGCTCTCCATCGCGCAGCTCACCGTCTACGTCGCGTCGTCTCCGGGGTTCACGCAACAACCCGCCGTGGCGAACGGCGCGAGCGACATCCTGGTCGAGATCTTCGGGGAGGAGGGTCGCCATGCCCGCGCCGCGGTCGGCGTCGCCGAGCTGCCGCTCGGGTCGCCGGTCGAGGTCGTGGTCACCGCCGTGATCGCGCGGACCCTCTGAGCTAGCCGATGGATCCGGGCGCCGATGCCCGCGCGAACCGGAGGTCGCCATCCCGGCGCGTGACACCGGTTCGATCGAGATGCTCCATCAACGGCACGGCGTACTTCCTCGACGTGCCGAGTTCCGCACGGAGCGCGCTCACGCTGATGCCTCGGTCACCGGCGTCGCGCACGATCGCGACGGCGCGCTCGACGAACGCCGTCGTGAGCACGAGCTCCGGCGAGACCCGAACGAGCGCTCCGGACCGCACCACCGTGTCGACGAGCGGCCGGGGGAAGCCGGCCGCCTGGAGGTCCGACACCGTGGGAGGCGTGGGCTCGCCGCCCCGAACGGCATCGACGAGCCGGTCGCCTTCCTCGCCGGCGCCGGCCGCTGCTCTCGAGGCGAGCCGGACGGTCGCTCCCTCCCGCGCGAGGATGCCGTCGGCGGCCAGGGATCCGAGCAACGCCTCCGTCAGCTCCGGATCGGCCTCGACGCGGGCGCGTTCCAGGAAGTGCGCGATCCGGGCTCGCGTCCGCGCGACGTCCTCGCCCGGTGCGAGCGGCTCCGTCGAGTGGAACGCCTCGAGCCCGTCGCCGATCGTCCCGGCGACGCGAACGTACAGGTCCTCCTTCACCCACCACGTCCCGACCCGCCGGGCGTCCGGGATCGTCTCCGGTGAGACCCCGGTGAGCACGGCGACGTCCGGATCGCGGACAGCACCCCGTTCGGAGACCAGCAGGGACGGCAGTTCGTCACGTCGGGCTCGCGCGCGCGCCGCAAGACGCACCGGAGCGCCGGCGCCGGGCCGGCGGGTCGGGTGCGGCTCGAGGACGACCCCGCCCGCGACGGTCTCGCGTCGCCCCGACTCGCGAAGGACGAACCGATCGCCGACGTCCAGGACCAGCGGCTCCGCGAACGCGATCCGCGCGAACGCCCCCTCGGCGCCGAGCGACCGGACGCCGTGGAGACGCAGCCGGACGGGACGTTCGGCGGATCCCGCGTGGAACGTGAACGCCCCTCGGTCGGTCACCGGATGCGCGAGCCACCGAACCGGCCGGATGCTCACCTCGACCTGCTCGGTGGGTCGCCACGCGTTCGGCGCCGAGAGCACGCCGCCGCGCTCGATGCGGTCGCGCGGGGTCCCGGCGAGGTTGATCGCGAGCCTGCGCACGGGTGTCGCGCGCTCGATGGTTCGGCCGTGCGACTGCAGCTCCCGGACCCTGGCGGATGCCCCGGACGGTTGGATCTGTACGTGGTCGCCGACGGCGATCGGGCCTCCGGTCAACGTCCCGGTGACGACCGTTCCCGCGCCGACGACGGGGAACACGCGATCGATGAACAACCGCGGCCGGCCTTCGCGCTCGGGCTCGGGTGCGTTCGTCACCATCGCGTCGAGCGCGGCGAGGAGCTCATCGATCCCCTCGCCGGTCGCCGACGAGCAGGCGATCACCGGCGCTCGTTCGATCGAGGTGCCGAGCGTCCGCTCGCCGATCCGCGCCGCGAGGTCGCGGATGCGATCCGCGTCGACGAGGTCTCGTTTCGTGATCGCGACGACGGCGTCGTCGACGCCGAGGAGGTCGACGATCGCGAGATGCTCCTCGGACTGCGGCTTCCACCCCTCGTCGGCGGCCACGACGAACAGCACGAGCCGTACCGGCCCCACGCCCGAGAGCATCGTCCGGACGAAACGTTCGTGCCCGGGCACGTCGACGAATCCGACCTCGATCCCCGACGGGAGCGTGCACCACGCGTACCCGAGCTCGATCGTGAGCCCGCGGCGCTTCTCCTCGGCCAGGCGGTCGGGATCGATGTCCGTGAGCCGGCGGATCAG
>DATFEU010000261.1:0-11931 GCA_035250725.1 Actinomycetota bacterium | reverse complement strand
CGATCCGGACCGTTTCGCGTTCGGCGTCGTGAACAACGCGATCGGCGGCGGGCTCTCCTCGCGCCTGTTCCAAGAGATCCGCGAGAAGCGGGGACTCGCGTACAGCGTGTACTCGTACCACTCGATGTACGCGGAGGCCGGACTGTTCAGCGCGTACGCGGGGACCACCCCGGCTCGCGCCAAGGAGGTCCTCGCGATCATGCGCGCCGAGATCGAGGACGTGGCGGAGAAGGGCCTGCAGGACGACGAGTTCGAGCGCGCGAAGGGGCACGTCAAGGGCTCACTCGTCCTCTCGCTCGAAGACCCGGGTGGACGCATGTCGCGGCTCGGGCGCTCCGAGATCGGCCACGGCGAGACGCTCACGATGAACCAGCTCCTCGCGCGGATCGAGGCCGTCACGCCCGACGACACGCGCCGCGCGGCCGAGCGGGTACTCTCGCAGCCGATGACGGTGACCGTGCTCGGTCCCTTCTCGCGAAGGGACGCGTTGGCGTGATCCGCGTCGGCGTGATCGGCGCCTGCGGCCGGGTGGGCCTCATGGTCTGCCGCGCGGTCGCCGACGCGGACGACATGCGGCTCGTCGCCGCGATCGACCGCTCCAAGCTCGGGCAGCCGATCGGGCACATGATCGGCCATCCCGAGGTCGACGTCCCGGTCTCCGACGAGCTCGACCGGCTCCTCGAGGCCGAGGCCGAGGTCGCGATCGACTTCACGCATCCCGACGTCGTGATGGACACGGTGCGGTGGTGCGTCTCGCATGCGGTTCACCTGGTGGCCGGCACGACCGGGATCACCCAGGAGGACCTCCGGGAGATCGACAAGCTCCTGTCGGAC
The DNA here is from genome assembly GCA_035250725.1 of Actinomycetota bacterium. GTDB lineage: Bacteria > Actinomycetota > UBA4738 > UBA4738 > HRBIN12 > DASSJM01. The sequence goes on along the minus strand of DATFEU010000261.1, from coordinate 11,097 downwards.
GAGGGACACGAGTCGAACGTGATCGTCGCGCCGAACTTCGCGCTCGGCGCCGTCCTCATGCAGCGGTTCGCGGCGCAGGCGGCCCGGTACTTCCCGGCCGTGGAGGTCATCGAGCTGCACCACGACCAGAAGGCGGACGCGCCCTCAGGAACGGCGATCGCGACCGCGCGGCGGATCCAGGAGGACCGGTCCGAAGGTTGGCGCGGTCCGCTCGACGAGAGCCTCGAGAGCGTTCGCGGCGGCGACGTCGACGGGATCCGGATCCACTCGGTCCGGCTTCCCGGTCTCGTGGCGCACCAGGAGGTCATCTTCGGCGGGCAGGGACAGACCCTGACGATCCGTCACGACTCGACGGATCGCTCCTCGTTCATGCCGGGCGTGCTGATGGCGGTCCGAGCGGTGATGACCCGGCCGGGTCTCACTGTGGGGCTCGAGCCGTTGCTCGAGCTCCCGCCGCTGGCGGGATGACCGCCGGCGCCGCCCGGGGCGTCGCCTGCGTGTACGCGCATCCCGACGACGATACGTACGGCGTCGGTGGCAGCCTCGCGCTCCACGCCGCCGACGACCTCGAGCTCACGGTGGTGCTCGCGACGAGCGGCGATGCCGGCAGGATCGCGGACCCGTCGCTCGCGACGCGAGAGAATCTGGGGCGCACCCGCGAGGCGGAGGACGTCGCGTCCTGGCGCGCGCTGGGGCTCGCGCCGGAGGTCCGGTTCCTGAGGCACCCGGACGGCCGGCTCGCGGAGGTGCCGCGCGACGAGCTCGTCGGCGAGATCGGGGCGGCGCTGCGGAGCGCTCGGCCCGACGTGGTGGTGACGTTCGGGCCCGACGGGATCACCGGGCATGCGGACCACGTGACGATCGGCGCGGCGGCGACCGAGGCGTTCCACGCGGCCCGGACCTCGGGCGGTGGCGGGTTCGGGAGCCTCCTGTACACGGCGATCCCGGCGAGCGCGCTCGACCGGCTGAACGAGGGGCTTCGGGAGCGCGGGCTCGAGGCGATCGACTCGACGCAGCCGTTCATGCCGCGGGGCGTCCCCGATGAGGAGATCGGGGCGCGCGTGGACTGTTCGGCCGTGTACGAGCGCAAGCTCGAGGCGCTCCGGTGCCACCGGACGCAGGCCGAGCTGGAGGACGTGCCGTTCGACCTGTGGCCCGACTTGCTCGGGACGGAGGCCTTCGTGGTCGCGTGGCCCGAACGCTCGCCGGGCGACCCCGTGGCGACCGACCTGTTGGCCATCCCGGCGGCCTCGTAAGCTCCGCGCATGGACCTGCAGATCCGTGCGATCTCCGAGGATGAGCTCGTTGCCTTCATCCTGGCGGCGGAGGCCGCTTCCAGCGAGGCGACCGACGATGCCGAGATCGGACGAGAGAAGTCGCTCGCCGAGCCGGAGCGGTACCTGGCCGCGTTCGACGGACCGGAGATCGTCGGCACCGCGGGCGCGTTCACGATGCCGATGACGATCCCGGGCGGACGGACGGTGGTCGGGTACCCGACCCTGGTCGGCGTCCTCCCAACGCACCGGCGTCGCGGCATCGCGGCGCAGCTCATGCGCCGGCAGCTCGACGAGGCAAACGCGCGGGGCGAGCTCCTGTCCGTGCTGTACGCGTCCGAGGGGGGGATCTACGGGCGCTTCGGGTACGGGCTGGGGACGATCGGCCTGTCGATCAACATCGAGACGGCCCGATCGGCGTTCGTCCGGGGGTACACCCGCTCCGGCGAGATGCGGCTCGTCGAACGCGACCGCGCGACCAAGGAGGTGCTCGCGGTCCATGAGGCGACCCGGCTCGAGATCCCGGGCATGGTGCATCTGGACGAGCGGCGTCTTACCTACGTGCTCGGCCACGAGCACGGTCCCGAGAAGGAGCTGCCGACGATGTTCGCGCTCCACGAGGGTGCATCCGGCGTCGACGGGTTCGTCGTGTACAAGGTGAAGCACGACTGGCCGGACGACTACCCGAAGTCCACGCTCACGGTCCGCGATCTCGCCGCGTCGAACGCGGAGGCGTACGCAGATCTGTGGCGGTACGTGCTCGACCTGGACCTCGTCGCCAACGTGGAGGCATCGAACCGCCCGAGCGACGAACCGCTGTTCCACCTGGTCCGGGAGCCGAGACGCCTGCGCGCGCGCCTGTCGGACAACCTGTGGGTGCGTCTCGTCGACGTGCCCGGCGCTCTCGGAGCCAGGCGGTATGCGGCGGCGGGGCGGGTCGTATTCGAGGTCGCCGATCGCTTCTGCCCGTGGAACGACGGCCGCTACGCGCTCGAGGCCGGGGAGGACGGGGGAGCGGTGGCCGAACAGACGACCGACGCGCCCGATCTCGCCTGCACGGTGAACGAGGTCGGCGCCGCCTACCTCGGCGGACCGACGTTCGGCGAGCTCGCGCGCGCGGGCCGGGTCGAGGAACGGACGCACGGTGCGCTCGCGTCCGCGGACGCGATGTTCGGCTGGGATCCCGCGCCCTGGTCTCCGTACGAGTTCTGATCGAGCGGTTCAGCCGGTGATCCCGGAGATGATGAGCCACGCGCCGAGCGCGCCGAGCGCGATCGCGAGGACGTCGCCGAGGATCCGCAGGAACCGCTCACTCACTCGATGCGCGCCCGCGCCGAGCAGCACCATCGCCGAGTCCATGAGCGAAACGCCGACCAGGAGCGCGAGGACCGTGACAACCGCGAGCCCGCGTCCGCCCTCCTCGACCGCGCTCGCGACGACCGCGGTGCCCGTCGTCGCGAGGAACACGTAGACGCCGGGGTTCAGCAGGACCGCCACGATGCCGCGGACGGTCGGGTGCACGCGCGGGCGCGACGCCTCGACGACCTCGGGACGCCGATTCTCGCGGAGCGCGTCCACCGCGAGGAACACGAGGAACCCGCCGCCGATCACCTGGACGACGCGGAGGAAGGTCTCGCCCGGCTCGAGCGACGAGAGACCCGCCGCGAGCACCAGCATGTACACGCCGAACGTCGCGTTCGCGCCCGCCATCGCGAGCAACCCTCTCCGGACGCCGCCGCGCGACGCCTCGGAGAACAGCAGCAGTTGGACCGGCCCGGGCGACGCGCCGAGAGCGACGCCGAGCCCGAAGGCCGCGAGCGGGATCGAGAGGTCCACGGGTCAGCCCGGGAGCCTGAGCTCCTCCACCTCGACCGGTGACTCGTCATCGGCCTTCGACAGCAGGACCCCCTCGCACTCGGCGAGCGGCTCGATCTCGCGGGCCGAGAGCCCGAGCACCGCGCGCTCGATCAGGGGCGTGTGCGAGACGGCCAGGCCGCGACCGTCCTCGGGGACCGCGTCCAGCAGCGCCGAGAGCACGCCGGCCATCGCCAACGGCGAACCGTCGTTGTCGTCGGCCGCGAGACCGGGCACGACGGCGTGCGCGGGGAGCTGCTCGCCGAGGCCGCGGAGGAACCACGCCACGGTCTCGGCCGCGCGCTGCGCCGGGGAGATGAACACGACCGCGTACCCGCCCGCGAGCGACGCGCCGACGGACTGCGCCCGGGCTCTGCCCTCCTCGGAGAGGCGATCGGCCTCGGGATCGCGTTGGGCGTGGCGTCGAACCTCGAGCGTCCTCATCCGGCTTCCCCTCCGCATCGAACGCGGCGCGCGTCCGAACGCCTGCGGTGCTTCGTGTAGCATGCCGCGGCCCATGAAGCCTATCGGTCGGTCCGTCGCGCTCGCGGTCGTCTCCGTCCTGGCGTTCGCCGCGTGCACGGGGGACGACGAGCCGCCGGCGGCGACCGCCTCCACCGGCGCCGAAACCTCGACCTCCTCCGTCCCGACGCCCGCCGAGACCTTCACGGGCGCGCCCGGCACCGCGACCTACACGTACGTGTTGGAGGGCCTGACCGTGACGGTCGAGCTCGACGGGAGCGAGGGCACGATGCAAGTGGAGAACGACAGCGAGCACGATCTCGATGCGCCCGACGTGTACGTGCTCGACGCGGCCGACGGCCACGAGGTCGAGGGCGAGGTAGTCTCGAGCGCGCCGGTCGCGGCCGGGGACTCGGCCACGTTCGACGTCACGCTGGACGGCGTCGGCGTGGAAGACATCGGGCTGCTCGTGCTGCTGTTCGGCGCCGACAACTACGGCGCATTCGTCCGGACCGCGTAGCTAGCGGCTCTCCGGTTCCGTCTCGCCCGCGGCAACGCGCGCGAGGACGAACAACAGGTCCGAGAGCCGGTTCAGGTACCGCAGCAGCGCGTCGTTCACCTCCGCGCCAGAATCGCGGATCTCGACGACGCGCCGCTCGGCTCGTCGGATCGCGCCGCGAGCGACGTCGAGGCACGCCGAGACCGGGTTCGCGCCCGGAACGATGAACGCGTTCGGCAGGGGATGTGCGCGGACGAGCTCGTCGATCCGGGCCTCGATGCGTTCGGTCATCTCGCCGGTGACGAGCGACACCTCGGGCTCGAGCTTCTCCCGCTCGTCCGGGTTGGTGGCCAGGTCGGCGCCGACGACGAACAGCTCCCGCTGGAGCCCGAGCAGTTCATCGGCCGCCGGCGGGTCGAGCGTGTGGGCACGGGCGAGCCCGAGGATCGCCACCGCCTCGTCGACCGTGCCGCAGGCCTCGGTCACCGGGTCCGCCTTGGAGACCCGCCCCCCGTAGAGGAGGCCGGTGGTTCCGTCGTCTCCTTTCCTGGTGTAGATGCGCGGCACGCTGGCTAGGATATCGGCGGTCTCCGCCCCACCGGGGGCGGGATCTGAACCTACACAGGAGCCGCAGGAGATGCCGGAGGCTCGAGCGACGCCCCTTCCGCACCTGCAAGCCGTGGCTCGAAACGCTCATCAGACGCCCATGAACTTCATGTGCAACATGTGGCAGATGTGGTTATCGTGCGAGGCGTGAAGCGGCGCCTCACCGCAGACCGAAGGAGGCATCATGGCCGGTAGGTTCGGGGCGGTCGTCACCGCCATGGTCACGCCCTTCCACGAGGATCACTCCCTCGACCTCGACGCGGCCCGCTCGCTCGCCGCGCACCTGCTGGAGCGCGGGACGGAGTCCCTCGTCGTCGCCGGCTCGACCGGGGAGTCGCCGACCCTCTCGCACAAGGAGAAGCTCGAGCTGTTCCGCGCGGTGATCGAGGTCGGGAAGGGGCGCGGCAAGGTCCTGTGCGGGACGGGGACCTACGACACGGCCGAGACCCTCGAGCTCTCGCGGGAGGCCGAGGGCCTCGGGGCCGACGGGCTGCTGCTCGTCACGCCCTACTACAACAAGCCGCCGCAGCGAGGCCTCCTCGCGCACTTCAGCCAGGTCGCCAACGCGGTCTCGATCCCGGTGGTCGCGTACAACATCCCCAGCCGCACGGGCATCCGGATCGAGCACGACACGCTCCTACAGATGGCCGAGGTGCCGAACATCGTCGGGGTGAAAGACACGACCGGCGACTTCCAGGCGATCTCCAGGCTCATCTCCGAGGCGCCGCCGGACTTCGAGGTCTACAGCGGGGACGACTGGGCGACGTTCGGCTACCTGTGTCTCGGGGCGGTCGGGGTCGTCTCGGTGGCCGCGCACCTCGTCGGCGGCCGGATCAAGCAGCTCTGTGACCTGATCGAGTCCGGCGACATCCCCGCCGCCCGGAAGATCCACGAGGAGCTCACGCCGTTGTTCAACGCGCTGTTCATCACGTCGAACCCGATCCCGGTCAAGACCGCGCTCGGGATGGTGGGGCACCCGGTCGGACCGCCTCGGCTTCCGCTCGTGCCGGCGACGGCCGAGGAGCGCGAGCGGATCCGCAAGGCGCTGGTGGATGCCGGACTCCTCTGATCGGCACGCCCCGCCGTCCGATCGAGACGGGGGCTCGGCCCGCGTCGTCTTCCTCGGCGGCGTCGGCGAGGTCGGGCGCAACATGGCGTGCGTCGAGCTCGACGGGCGCATCCTGATCGTCGACGTCGGCCTGTCCTTCCCCCACGCGGAGATGCCGGGGATCGATCTCGTGCTCCCCGACTTCGAGTACGTCCGCGATCGGATGGACGACGTAGAGGCGGTGGTGCTCACCCACGGGCACGAGGACCACATCGGCGCGTTGGCGTTCCTGCTCCGGGAGTTCGAGGACCGGACCCTGCCGGTCTACGGAACCGCGTTCACGCTCGCGCTCCTCCAGGGCAAGCTCGAGGAGCACCAGGTCCGCGATCGGGCCGAGTTCAACCAGGTGACGCCCGGCGAGGCCGCGACCGCGGGCCCCTTCTCGATGCGGTTCCTGCGCGTCACCCACTCGATCCCCGACGGCATGGCGGTGGTGATCGACACACCGTTCGGATCGATCCTGCACACCGGCGATTTCAAGATCGACCAGACGCCGCTCGACGGCCGGGCCACCGACCTGCACGGACTGGCGGAGGAGGCCGGCCGCGGCGTGCACCTGTTGCTGAGCGACTCGACGAACGCGGAGGAGGCCGGGTACAGCGACAGCGAGCGCAGCGTCGGACCGATCCTGCAGGACATCATCGCGAGGGCGCCACAGCTCGTGGTCGCCGCGTGCTTCTCGAGCCACATCCACCGGATCCAGCAGATCGTGAACGCGGCTCGATCGGACGAGCGCGTGGTCGCGTTCCTCGGCCGCTCGATGCACCAGAGCGTCGAGGCCGCCCGAACGCTCGGGATCCTGCACGTGCCCGAGAGCGACGTGATCCCGATCGAGGAGGTCGAGCATCGCGATCCATCCCGCGTCGTCGTGATCTGCACCGGGTCGCAGGGCGAGCCGTTCTCGGCGCTCAGCCTGATGGCCGCGCGCGAGCACAAGTGGGTGAAGCTCCGAGACGGCGACACCGTCGTCCTGTCCTCGAGCCTGATACCCGGGAACGAGCCGGCGATCCACCGGGTGATCGACGGCCTGTACCGCACCGGCGCCGACGTGTTCCACATGCCCGCCTACCCGGTGCACGCGAGCGGTCACGCCGCCGCCGAGGAGCTGCGCCTGATGCTCTCGCTCGTGCGGCCGCGCTGGTTCATCCCGATCCACGGCGAGCGACGTCATCTCGCGCATCACGCGAAGATCGCGACCGAGGTGGGGATCCCGGGCGACCACGTCCTGATCTGCGAGGACGGCGACGTCGTCGAGGTGGGGGAGAAGGTGGAGGTCGTCGACCGGGCGCCGGCCGGGATGACGTTCGTGGACGGGCTGGGGATCGGCGACGTCGGCGAGATCGTCCTGCGCGACCGGCGCAAGCTCTCGGCGGACGGGGTCGTCGTGGTCGTGGTCGCCGTCGACGCCCATCACGGGCAGGTGCTGAGCGGCCCGGACATCGTGAATCGCGGATTCGTCTTCGACGAGACCTCTGGCGACATCCTTGAAGCGGCGCGCGAACGCGTCATGCTTTCCCTGCAGGAGCGTGCCGAGGCCGAGGTCGTCGACCGAGGGGTGCTCGAACAGAACATCCGGAGGACGCTCGGCAAGTACTTCTACGAGGTCACGCAGCGCAAGCCCGTGATCCTGCCCGTGATCGTGGAGGTGTAGTTGGCGAGCAAGACGAAGGCCCGCGGCAAAGGCTCGCGGGCCTCGGTCAAGAGCCACCTCGCCCCCTGGGCCCGCGACGCCCTGGGGATCGGGCTCGTCGTGCTCGCCCTCCTCGCGATCCTGGGTCTGTGGTTCGACGCGGCGGGCCCCGTGGGCCGCGGCCTCGACTGGCTGTTGCATGGCGCGTTCGGCATCGTCGCCGTCGTCTTCCCGGTCCTCGCCTTGTACTGGGGCCTCGTCCTGCTCCGGGGGACGGCCGAGCAGGACCGGCTGCGGATGTTCATCGGGTTCGCGATCGCGATCCTCGGCGTCCTCGCGCTGATCTCGCTGTGGCAGGGCAACCCGCGCCCGTTCGCGGGCCAGGCCAGGCTGGCCGAGACGGCCGGCGTGACGGGTGCGCTCACCTCGTGGCCCCTCGGCAAGCTCGTGTCGAAGATCGGCGTCGTGGTCGTGTGGGGCGGCGCGGTGCTCCTCGGCCTGCTGATCTTCACCGGCACGCCGCTCTCCGCGGTGTGGGAGCGGATCGTCGACGTGTTCTCGCGCGAGGACGAGGGAGCCGGGGGAGACGACGACGATGGGAAGGACGAGGTCCCACCCGCCCGGCCGCGCGTCGTGCACGCCGACGGGGAGGTGCCGGTGCTCGAGCTACCGGACGAGGAGCTGCCCGAGGACGAGGTCGGCGGCGACGAGGACGCCGCGCAGATCGAGGTTCCCGCGTTGGTCCGCGCCTCCACGGGTGGACGGTACGAGCTCCCGCCGCTCGATCTGCTGAGGCTCTCGCCGGCATCGGCCGGCAACGTGCGCGACGAGGAGCACCAGATGGCCGCGCTCGAGCGGACCTTCCACACGTTCGGCGTTCCCGCGCACGTCGTCGCCGCGCATCGCGGACCGACGGTCACGCTGTACGAGGTGGAGGTCGAGGCCGGCACGAAGGTGAACAAGGTGCTCTCGCTCGCCGACGACATCGCGTACGCGCTCGCGACGCCTGACGTCCGGATCATCGCGCCGATCCCCGGCAAGAGCGCGATCGGCGTCGAGGTGCCGAACAAGGTGCGCGACTTCGTGATGCTCGGCGACATCCTGCGTTCGAAGGCGGCGGTCGAGGACGAGCACCCACTCTCGGTCGCGCTCGGCAAGGACGTGCACGGGCGCTCGCAGCTCGTGGATCTCACGACGATGCCGCACCTGCTGATCGCGGGCGCCACGGGCGCCGGCAAGTCGAGCCTCATCAGCTCGTTCGTGACCTCGCTGTTGATGCGGACCGATCCGGACGAGGTCAAGCTCGTGCTCATCGACCCGAAGCGCGTCGAGCTCACGCACTTCGCCGACCTCCCCCACCTGCTCGTCCCGGTGATCGTCCACCCCAAGCGCGCCGCGGAGGCGCTGTCGTGGGTCGTCCGCGAGATGGAGCAGCGGTACGAGCTGCTCGCGATGGTGGGCGTCCGGGACATCGACGGCTACCGGGCCGGGATCGAGGAGGAGACGCTCCGGATCCCGCCCGGCAAGGAGGACGACGTCGTCGACCTCCCGTACCTCCTCGTCGTGATCGACGAGCTCGCCGACCTGATGATGGTCGCACCCCGCGCCGTCGAGGACGCCATCTGCCGGATCGCGCAGATGGCGAGGGCGGTCGGGATCCACCTCGTCGTCGCGACCCAGCGCCCGAGCGTGGACGTGGTCACGGGCCTGATCAAGGCGAACATCCCGAGCCGGATCGCGCTCATGACGTCGTCGCAGGCGGACTCGCGGGTGATCCTCGACATGAACGGGGCGGAGAAGCTCGTCGGGCACGGCGACCTGCTGTTCGCCCCGTCCTCCGCGTCCAAGCCCACGCGCCTGCAGGCCGCGTGGGTCACCGAGAAGGAGATCCAGGCCGTCGGCGAGTGGGTCCGTTCCCAGCGCGAAGTGGAGTACGCGATGACCGTGGAGGGGCTGGGGAAGCCGCCGGCGGACACGGACGAGGACGGCGGGCTCGGGGACGACGAGGAGCTGCTCGAACAGGCGGCCGAGCTCGTGATCCGCTCCCAGCTCGGCTCCACGAGCATGCTGCAGCGCAAGCTGAAGGTGGGCTTCGCCCGCGCGGGACGTCTGATGGACCTGCTCGAGGAGCGTGGCATCGTCGGGCCGTCGCTCGGCTCCAAGGCGAGGGACGTGCTCATGACGCCGGACGAGTGGGAGGAGTCCCGCGCCGCGCGCGCGGGGTGAGGCTACAGGGCGTTGACGAGCTCGTTCAGCAAGGAGAGCGTGCCGGCTTCCTGCTCCTCGTCGACCGAGTACGAGCCACGCCAGACCTCGTCGCTCCAATAGCCGAAGATCCGTTCGGGCGTCCAGCCTCGCTCGAGCGCGCCACGGTAGCTGCGGACGATCTCGCTCCCCTCCCACAGGGCCCACGGGTTGACGAGGAACCCACCCCGGCCTTCGTCGTGCGACAACCACATCGCCCCGACCGGACCCCACGGGCCGTCGTCCTGACGCCCGCTCACGAGCATGAAGCGGACCCGCCCCACCTGGCCGAGGTCCGCGGGATCCGGCGCCTCGGCGAGCGCGAACGCCGACGCCGAGGTGAAGCCGAATCGAACCGTCTCGGTGGTCATCGCCGCTCCTCCGCGCGAGAGAGATCGGGCCAACGATATGCCCCGGCCCCGGCCCGCGCATCGGGCCTCGGCCCTAGGGCGGTCTTCCCACCCCCGGGGTCGCTCGGGCGGGGGGGAGGGCATGGGCCGGGACGCCGTCGGCCCGCGAGGGCCGTTAGGATGCCCGCTCGACGGGGCGGTCTGGAGGACCATTGCAACGATCCACGATCGGCGTGGGCCCTGCGCTGCGCACGGTGCGTGAGGGGCGGGGGCTCACGTTGGACGAGGCGGCGCGAGACACGAGGGTGCGCCGCGACTACCTCGAGGCGATCGAGGACGAGGCCTTCGACCGGCTCCTCGGGGAGGTCCACGTCCGAGGCTGCCTGCGCACGTACGCCTCGTACCTTCGACTGTCTCCGGACAAGGTCGTGGCGATGTACGAGAGCGACGTCCTGCCCGACGAGCCGGAGGCCGCCCCGGCAACGCTGCCCCGGACGGAGCCCGTCCTGGGCGCCCGGCGGCGGCGCGACGACCATCGCCTCTTGGTCCTGATCGCGGTCACGGTCCTGGTGCTCGCGGGCGCGTTCGGCGTCCTGTCGGCCCGCCGGCCGGCGCCGCCCGCCGCGGAGCTCCAGGCGGACGCGAGCGCGGTCGTGTCGCCGCCCCAGGTGGGGCGCGGCATCAGCGTCGCCGTCGTGGCCCGCAAGCCGGTCGAGCTCACCGTGATCGCCGACGGGAGCGAACCCGTCATCTACGAGCTCCGCCCCGACGAGGGCCGGTCCTTCGACGCGGACTCGTCCATCACGGTGCGCCTCTCCGAGGGCGCCAGCGCGAACGTCACGGTGAGCGGCAAGGACTACGGGTTCCCGGGGGTCGAGGGCCAGCCCTGGGAGGAGACGTTCAGCTACGAGCAGCCGTCCCCCTCGGCCGGCTAGCGAGCCCGTGCGGGCAGAGATCGTCGCGGTCGGGACGGAGCTCCTCCTCGGTCAGATCGCCAACACGAACGCCGCGTGGATCTCGGGGCGCTTCGCCGAGATCGGCGTCGACGTGCTCCGCCACCAGGTGGTGGG
>DATFEU010000238.1:0-4184 GCA_035250725.1 Actinomycetota bacterium | reverse complement strand
CGCGGACTCCCCGGCATCGCGACGAACGTCCTGGCCTCTCGTCTGCGGGAGCTCGAGGAGGTGGGGCTCGTCCGGCGCTCGCTCCTCGGTCCCGGCTCGAGCTCGGTCGTCTACGAGCTGACGCCCTACGGCCGCGAGCTGGAAGAACCGATCGTTGCGCTCGGACGATGGGGCGGCAGGTCCCTCGGCGAGCCGAAGGCCGGCGATTCCTTCAGCTTCAGCAGCTTCGCCATCGCGCTCCGATCCGCGTTCCGGCCCGACGAGACCGGCGACCGTGAGCTTCGATTCGAGATCCGCCTCGAGGAAGGCGCCCTGCGCGTGGCCGTGAGTCGAGGGCGGCTCTCGTTCCCGAACGACCCGACCTGGGAAGCGCGTGTGGTCCTCGAGTCGCGCCTGGAGGTCCTCAGCGACATCCTGATCGGAAGGCTCGATCTCGATCACGCGCTCACTTCGGGCAGTATCCGGATCGCGGGCCCGAAGCGAGACGCTCGCAGGTTCTTCCAGATCTTCAGCCTCGTACAGGCAGGCGCCGCTCCCGGCGACGTCCGTGCGGGAGCACATGGCGCGGACCGACGCTGACCCTCGAGCTGAGGACGCGACTCGTGACCTCCCCCCACGGTCCTCGCACTGCGGCTGGGACCGGTGCTTCGCGGGCTCGGATCGCTTGTCGTCTCGCTCGGGAAGAGGTGAAGATGCCTCCCCGTGGAGATGCCGAAGACCCAGGGCCGAACCGGTTGGATCGCCGAGAGGACCGATCTCCTCGCTCGGATCGGCGCCGACCCCTCGGACGACGACGAGCTGCGCCAGAAGAAGGCGCTCCTCGTCCTGCTCGCCGTGCTCATCGCGCCCGTGTCCGTCGTGTGGGGCATCCTGTATCTCGCCCTCGGCTCGGCGGTGGGCATCGCCCCGCTCGTCTACTGCGCCATCTCGGTGGCGTCCCTGGTGGTGTTCGCGCGAACCAGGAACTTCCGGTTCCTCCTCGTCGTGCAGCTCCTCGACATCCTCGTGGCGCCGACGGCCGGCGGTCAGATGCTGGTGGGTGGATTCCTTCCCTCCGGCGCGGTCGGGCTCTGGGGGATCCTGGCTCCGCTGGGCGCTCTCGTGTTCCTCGAGGTGCGCCAGGCCGTCCGCTGGTTCGTCGCGTTCGTGTTCGTCTTCCTGCTGACGGGGATCCTCGGCGAGCTGCTCTTCCCCGATGCGGGCCTCCCGTTGTGGTTCACGAGCATGATGCTGGCGTTGAACGTCGTCGGTGCCGCCTCCGTCTCCTTCATGCTCCTCGCGACCTTCGCCCACCAGCGCAACGAGGCGCTCACGGCGCTCCGAGCGGAGCAGGCGAAGTCCGAGGCCCTCCTCCTGAACGTCCTGCCGCGCCCGATCGCCGAGCGGCTGAAGGCCGCCACCCAGACGATCGCCGACCACTTCGACGAGGCCTCCATCCTGTTCGCCGATGTGGTGGACTTCACCCCGCTCTCCGAGCGGCTTCCCCCCACCCAGGTGGTCGGCATCCTCGACCAGCTCTTCTCCCGCTTCGACGCGCTCGTCGAGCGACACGGCCTCGAGAAGGTCAAGACGATCGGCGACTGCTACATGGCGTCCTCGGGCGTGCCCGATCCGTCCCCGGACCACGCGCGCAGGGCCGCGCTCCTCGCGCTGGACATGCGCGAGGCCGTTGCGACCTCGGAGGTGGCCGGGCGGTCGGGTCTCGAGCTGAGGATCGGGATCAACTCCGGGCCCGTCGTCGCCGGCGTGATCGGCACCAAACGCTTCCTCTACGACCTCTGGGGCGACGCCGTGAACATCGCGAGCCGCATGGAATCCCACGGCACGCCCGGCGAGATCCAGATCACGCAGGCGACGCACGACCTGTTGAAGGACGAGTTCGTCTGCCGCCCGCGGGGAACGATCCCCGTCAAGGGGAAGGGCGAGATCGAGACGTGGTACCTCGTGGGGCCGCGGTCGCAGGATCGTCCTCCCGACCGGATCGATGACGCCGAGGTGCCGTTCGACGCTCCGGTCGGGGAACCGCCGGGGCGATAGCTCGATGCCGCGCGTGGCCAGGGCTCGGCGGCGCAGGTTGCGGCCGAGGCTGCGTGTCCCGAGGACCGGGTCCGGTGGCTCGACCGGATCGGCCTGCTGACGGCCGACGAACGAGGCCGGTTCAGCTTCGGCGACGTGCTCGCCACCAAGATGGTCTCGGCGTTGCTCGACACCGGTCTCCCGGCGGAGACGATCGAGCACGCGGCGGCCGAGGGCATGCTCTCGTTCCAACGGACCGACGAGTCGTCGAGGGCGCCGGCGACGGCGAGACGGGCTACGGCTTCGAGCGGATCGAGGACGCCCAGCTGAAGGGGCTTCCCGGCCCGGTCGCCCCGTTCCGGGTCACCCGGAGCGCGCCGTAGGCGTCGCGATGCCCTGCCCCTTCGAGGTGCCTACACATCGAGTTCCGCCTCGACCTCGGGCAGGAACAGCTGCGCGTCACACTCGACGAAGAGCCGGCGGCCCCGCTCGAACGCATCACGCGGGTCTCGCCCGGCCGCGCGAACGGCCCGACCGAGGTCGAGCAGCGCCCGCCCCAGATCGACGCGCATCCCGAGCGAGTCCAGTTCGTCGACCGCCTGGGTGAGTTCGCCGACGGCCGGTTCCGGGTCGCTCGCGAGCAGTCCGCGAGCGATCGCCAGGCACGCTCCGGAGAGTGGCGAGCGTCCGCGCTCGAGGATCGCGATCGCCCCGAGCGCTTCGTCGTGCTCGCGCCGACGGACGAGGAGCCGGATCAGCGCCAGGACGACGCGCGGATCGAGGTCCACCGAGTACTCGTCGGCGAGCTCGGTACCCCGGCGGAGCCGTTCGAGCGCCTCGTCGTCGCGTCCCTGCAGGAGCGCGAGCTCGCCCTCGACCCGCTCGAGGACGATGTCCCCCTGCGGCTCGGGCATCTCTCGCAGGATCTCGCGCGCCCGTTCCAGGGTCGCCTGAGCCTCCTCCGGCCGGCCGCGCCAGAGCAGGACCCAGCTCAGGATCCCCGACGCGAGGCCGACCAACGGCTGATCGCCCGCCACCGTCGCATGTTCGATCGACGCGCGAGCGCCCCGCTCGGCGTCCTCCAGCTCGCCCAGGGTGAGCGAGACCTCGGCCGCCGTGTTTCGGATCCACCCCAGCCACCCCTCGCCCCGCCCCCTCTCGGCGAGCTCGCGTCCCTCGAGGGCAACCTCCCGGGCTCTGCGCAGGTCCGATCCGTATTGGATGAGCATCGATGCGTAGTTGTTGTACGCGCGCTGCAGGTTCACGCGCTCGCCGACCTGCTTCGCGGCCTCGAACGCCTCCTCGATCGTGGCCATCGCGTCGTCGGTGTTGCCCGACTGGGCCAGCTCGATGGCCAGGTCCTGCAGCGCGGCCGCGCGCACGGCCGGCGCGTTCACTCGACCCGCGACGTCGACCGCGCGCCGCAGGTACGCGTCCGCCTCCGCCGAGTTGCCGCGCCGCCAGTGGAACTGACCGAGGGAGCGGAGGGCATCGGCGAGCTCGGGTGACTCACCGATCCGCTCGAGTCGTTCGACCGCAAGGGCGCCGGCCTCGAGCGCCTCCTCGTCGCGTCCCTGCTGGAACAGGATCATCGTGAGCGAGGACTGGGCGCTGCCGGCTCCGAGCTCGTCCCCTGCCGCCTCGCAGAGCTCGAGGGCGACGCGGCACGCGTGCTCCGCCTCCTCGCTGGGCCGGACGCCCCAGCTGACGTCGATGAGCTCGAGGGCCAGACCGGCGCGCTCGGACAACGGGGTATCCAGCACCTCGGCCAGACGGAGGGCCTCCAGGTACCAGTCGATCGCATCGGAGGCCAGCCACAGCGCCGAGGCGCGCTCACCGGCGGCCCGCGTCCACCGGTATGCGTCGCCCTGCGCGGCGCGGCGCTCATCCGAGGCGTCACCGAGCTCGTCGAGGTATCTGAGCGCGTCTCGGAGGTGCGCGGCGATCAACTGCGCGATCTCGACCGCGCGATCCCCGGCTCGTTCCTCCGCCCAGGCCGACACCTGCCGATGCTTCACCGCGCGAAGCGACTTCGGGAGCGACTCGTAGGCGCCGTCCCGGATCAGCCCGTGTCGGAACGAGAATTCCTGCTCTCCCGAGAAGCTGGATGGGTCGTTCGGCAGGATCAGCTCCTTCACCCGCAGGCGGCCGAACGCGTCGCGGATCTC
>DATFEU010000236.1:0-11750 GCA_035250725.1 Actinomycetota bacterium | reverse complement strand
TCCACCCACCGCTCTGGGCCACACGGATGAGGGCGGCCCGCGAGCGGGCAGCCTCGGCAGCGTCGACGTCGTGGTTCCCCGGCTCCGAGGGCCTCGCGATCTGGGCCGGCACGTGGAGCAGGTCGCCCGTGAAGAGGAGGGTGTCGTCGTCCTCCTCGAGGACGACCGCGCGATGCCCCGGCGTGTGCCCGGGCGCGTGGACGACGCGGATGCCCGGCCACACCTCCCGGTCGTCGGCCTCGAGATCGAGCATGTCGAGCTCGCGCAGGCGCTCCATCGGCCCCCGGGCGTTGTAGGCGCTCCCGCCTCCGCTGAAGTGCGCCCAGTCGGCGGGGTGGACGACGTGGACCGCGTTCGGGAACCGTGGCTCCCCGCCCACGACCGCGCCACCCGCGTGATCGGCATGCAGGTGCGTGTGCAGCACCAGCCGAACCTCGACGGGATCGACGCGGGCCTCGGCGAGTGCGTCCTCGAGCGCCGTGTGCTCGGCCCACGACTGGATCGGCAGCAGCGGGCTCACGCCGGTGTCGACCATCACGAGACCTGTGGGCGTCCGGAGCGCGAACGCGTGAACATGCCAGGCCCACGAACGCTCGTCGTGGAAGCACCACGGGTAGCGTTCGCGCTCGACGGTCCAGTCGGTGTTGGGCAGCTCGTCGTCGAGGCCGAGCGGCGCGTAGCCCTCGCACACGACCGAGATCTCCACGCGCCCGACGCGAACCACGGCGTGCATCACGGCACCCTAGCGCGGGTCGGGGCGTGGGACCGCGTGTTACGCGGCGCGTCGCCGCGGGGGAAGCTGGGTCGACACGCGCTCCTTGGCTCGGAGGACCTCCGCATCGCGGGGATCGAGCGGAAGCACGTCGAGATGCCGGTTCGGTCTCTTCGCGGGCTTTCTCGCGATCCGTTCGCGTCGCATCGCTCCTCCTCGTTACCCGTGCTTCGCAACGGGGAAACGGGAGGATCACTCGTCGAGATCGGACGGCACGTCGACGTCGAACAGGGTTCGGCGGCCCGGGTCGAGCGCGACCCACGTGGCCTCGTCGATCACCGCGACGCGGAGCGCGTCGAGCAGGTCGCGCAGCGCGCGACGTCCCGCGTGCAGCAACGTGTGCCCGGCGTCCGCCGCGGCCGCGCTTCGGACGACGCACGGGAGCGGCCGGTAGCGATCGCCGTCCTGCAACGCGACGGCGTCGACCGGTGCCTGGTCGGCCACCTGAAGGAGCTCGAGCAGCACCCGGGTCTGCAGGTCGGGCATGTCGCCGGCCGCGACGAGCGCGAGATCGGACGGCGCCGCGAGCAGCCCGGCGTGCAGGCCGGCCAGCGGACCCTCACCCTCGGTGGGATCGCGTGCGATCAGGACGTCGACGCCCGGCGGCATCGACGGCTCGGCCGCCTCGGGCGCGAGGACGAGGACGATCCGGCCACAGACCTCGCCGAGCCGCAGCGCAGCGTGGTGCAACAGCGGCATCCCTCGATACGGCTCCGCCAGCTTGTTGCGACCGAACCGGGTCGAGCGCCCGCCCGCGAGGACGACGCCCGCGATCTCAGGCAGTCGGCGCTCCGGTCGACGGCGGTGCCGCGCGGTCGGCCTCGGTCTCGGCGGTCTGCACCGACGGAACCGGCGCGCGGTTCTGCACGTACTGGAACCCGAACCGTCCCTTGATGCACAGGTGCCCGCTCGTCACGTCGTTGTCCCACGACGAGGTGACCTTCACGATCTCGTTGTCCTGCACGTGCACCTCGAGCTCGCAGCCGACGCCACAGTACGGGCAGATCGTCTCGGTCACGGTCTGCTCGGCCTCGTCCCACGTGCCGGCCTCGCGCATCTCGTGCTCGCTCGTGAACATGAGCGCGCCGGTCGGGCAGACCCCGATACAGTTGCCGCAGTACACACACGCCGACTCGGGCAGGCCGACGTCGAACTCCGTCGAGATCCGAGCGTCGAACCCCCGGCCGGCGACCGCGATCGCGAACGTGTTCTGCGCGTCGACGCCGCACGCCTCGACGCACTTGTAGCAGAGGATGCACTTCGAGTAGTCGCGGACGTAGAGCTCGTTGTCGACCTTGACCGGCTGGTGCACGGTCTCGGCGACGGCACCGTTCGGTTCGTGGTGGTGGCCCGCATGCCTCGCGTCGCGTTCGCCGGCGCCGGCGGGCTCGGATGCCGGGCCGTAGCGAGCCGGGTCGGCCGCGTAGTCGCGCTGCCACCGCTCCACGTCGGTGCCGGTGAGGGACACGTCGACGCTCGAGCCCAGGAACTCGAGCACCATCTTGCGCGAGTGCCGAACACGCTCCGTGTCCGTGCGCACCTTCATCCCCGCCTCGGCCCTTCGGGCGCAGGAGGGCACGAGCACGCGGGAGCCCTCGAGCTCGACCACGCAGACGCGACAGGCGTTCACCGGCGTGAGGTTGTCCGCGAAGCAGAGCGTCGGCGTGTCCAGGCCCTCGCCGCGCAGTGCGTCGAGGATCGTCGCGCCCTCGGGGACGCGCACGGTGGTGCCGTCCACCTCGAGGTCGATGAGGCGCCTCGGCGCGTCGAGCGGGACGACGCTCACGACGCGGCCCCGTTCCCGTCGAAGAGCTTCAGGCGGTGGATCGCGGAGTCGACCGCGTTCGCGGCGAGCTGCCCGAGGCCGCAGATCGACGCGTCCCGCATCACCCGCCCGATCTCGTCGATCAACGAGAGCTCGTCCGAGAGCGAACCGTTCGCGCGACCGCTCATCACGCGCGCGAGCGCCTCCTCCTGCCGGACCGTTCCGACCCGGCAGGGCACGCACTGCCCACAGGACTCGTCGCGGAAGAACGCCGCGATCCGCAGGACGATGTCGGCGAGGTCAACGTCCTCGTCGAAGACCATCACGACGCCGGACCCGAGCGTGACCCCGGCCGCTTTCGAGTCCTCGAACGTGAGGCGCAGGTCGAGGTCGTCCGGGGTGACGAACGACCCCGCCGCGCCGCCGAGCAGGATCGCCTTGAGCGGCTTGCTGCCGCGGACGCCGCCCGCGAGCTCGAGCAGCTCGCGCAGCGTGATCCCGTGCTCGACCTCGTAGACGCCCGGGCGTTCGACGCAGCCGGAGAGGCAGAACAGGCGCGGGCCGGTCGAGTCCGCCGTGCCGATCTTCGCGTACTCGAGCCCGCCGATCCGCAGGACCTCGAGGACGTTCACGAGCGTCTCGACGTTGTTGATCCCGGTCGGCTTGCCGAACAGCCCCTTCTCGACCGGGAACGGCGGCTTGTTGCGCGGCTCGCCACGCTGGCCCTCGATCGAGTTGAAGAGCGAGGTCTCCTCGCCGCAGATGTAGGCGCCGGCCCCGCGCCGCAGCTCGACGCCGAACGGGAACCCCTCCCCCATCACGTCGGCGCCGAGGAGGCCGTGGGCGTAGGCGGCGTCGATCGCGCGCTCGAGCATCCGGGTAGCGTGCGGGTACTCGCCGCGGATGTAGACGAACCCCTTCTCCGAACCGGTCGCGTAGCCCGCGATCGTGAGCGACTCGATCACGGCGAACGGGTCCTGCTCCATCAGCACCCGGTCCTTGAACGTGCCCGGCTCGGACTCGTCCGCGTTGCAGACGAAGTAGTGCGGTCGCGCAGGCTGGCCCAGAACGGCTTCCCACTTCACGCCCGCGGGGAACGCCGCGCCGCCGCGGCCGAGGAGCTTCGAGTCCTTGAGCTCGCGGATCACGGCCTCGGGACCGAGCTCGACGGCCTTCCGGAGGCCCTCGTATCCGCCGTGCGCGCGGTAGTCGTCGAGGGAGGAGGGATCGACGACGCCGACCCGCCGCAGCAGGCGGCGAGGCATGACGTCCCGCGTCGGAGGAGCTGCGTCGGAGCCATCCGACATCTCGATCCACCTCTCGTCGCGAAGCACGAACGGCGCCAACCGATCGAGCGACACATCACCGAGCGAGACCTCCCCCGGATCCTCGCCAGCGAATTGCAACATCGCTGCTGGGGCCCGCTCGCACATCCCGAGACACGGACTCCGGACGATCCGATCCCTGCGCTCGGGCCCGAGCTCACGCTCGAGATCGCCGATGAGCGTTTCGGCCTCGGCCACCTTGCAGGCGATGTCGTCGCAAACGTGCAGGACCGTCTTCGGCCGAGGCTCGGTCGAGAACATCGCGTAGAACGTCGCGACCCCGTACGCCTCGGCCGGCGGGACGGTGAGGCGTTCACACACGTACCGCAGCCCGCCGGGGCTGATCCACCCGGCGCTCGACTGCAATGCGTGCAGCGCCGGTAGGAGCAGGTGCCGCTGCTCGCGCGCGTCGTGGCCGCCGCGAGCCACCCGTCCTTCGGCCTCGATCGCCCGAAGGCCGCCGGACCAGCCGGAGGTCGGCGAGCCGAGGACCGCGTCGACGGCCGAGCGCTCGTCGTCGGTCGGGAGCGCGTCGGGGAGGACGAGGTCCACGGGCGGACTAAGCCCCCACCGATTCGGAGAGCTTGGCGATCCGGACGGCGCTCGCCTTGAACTCCGCGGTGCCGGATTTCGGGTCCGTGGCGTCGATCGTGAGCACGTTGGTCTCGGCCTGGTCGGGGAAGTGCAGCGTCATGAACACGAGACCCGGCCGAAGGCCACGGTCGATGCGCACCGGGGTCTCGAGCGACCCGCGTCGCGAGCTCACCCGCACGACCTCACCTTCCGAAACCCCGAGCCGCTCCGCGTCCTCGGGCGAGACGTCGATGCTCTCGCCGCGCCGGAGCGGCGACGTGTAGCCGGACGTCTGCACCCCGGTGTTGAACGAATCCAGCCGGCGCCCCGTCGTGAGCCGGAGCGGGAACTCGTCCGTGAGCTCGTCCACCGGCGGCTCGAACGGCGTGACGCTGAATCGTGCCTTCGGTCCACGATCCTCGAGCTTCTCCTCCCAGAGCCGCGCGTGCAGGAACAGCGTGCCCGGGTGCTCCTCGTCGTAGCAGGGCCACTGGATCCCGTCGAGCTCCTCGAGGCGCTCGTAGCTCATACCCGCGTGCATCGGCGAGACCAGCCGGAGCTCGTCCCAGGCCGAACGCGCCGTCACCTCCCCCCAGTCGAACCCCAGCCGCTTGGCCATCTGCGCGAGGATCCAGATGTCGTCCTTCGCGTTCCCGGGCGGGTCGAGGGCCTTGCGGACGCGTTGCACGCGGCGCTCGCTGTTCGTGACGGTGCCCTCGGCCTCGAACGCCGAATTGGATGCCGGCAACACGACGTCGGCCATCTCCGCCGTCTTCGTCATGAAGATGTCCTGCACGATGAGGGTGTCGAGGTTCCGCAGCAGCTTCTTCGCGTGCTCGACGTTCGCTTCGGAGGACGCGGGGTTCTCGCCGATCACGTAGAGCGCGGACAGGTCGCCGCGCTCCATCGCCTCGAACATCTGGCTGAGGTGCCACCCGTACTTGGGGATCACCGGGACGCCGCAGACCGCCTCCCACCGCTTGTGCGCCTCGAAGTCCGACTCGATGTCCTGGAACCCCGGCAGTTTGTTCGGGATCGCGCCCATGTCGCCGCCGCCCTGCACGTTGTTCTGCCCCCGGAGCGGATTGAGGCCGCTGCCGTACCGGCCCACGTGACCGCACAGCAGCCCGAGGTTGATGAGCGCGAGGACGTTGTCGACCGCGTTGTGGTGCTCGGTGATGCCGAGCGTCCAGCAGATCTCGGCCCGGTCGGCCGTCGCGTACGCGAGCGCGACCTCCCGGATCACCTCGGCGGGGATCCCGGTCGCCCGCTCGCCGTGTTCGAGCGTCCAGTCCATCACGGACTCCCGGTACTTCTTGAATCGGAGCGTCGCCTTCTCGATGAACGGCGTGTTCTCGAGGCCGGCGACGATGATCTCGCGCGCGATCGTGTTCGAGAGCGCGATGTCCGAGCCGACGTCGATCCCGAGCCACAGGTCCGCCCACTCGGCCGAGCTCGTCCGCCGAGGGTCGACCACGATCAGCTTGGCACCATTGTGGATCCCCTTCAGGACGTGATGGAAGAAGATCGGATGCGTCTCCCGCGCATTCGACCCCCACAGCACGATGAGATCGGTGTGTTCGATCTCCTCGTACGAGCTGGTTCCCCCACCTGCTCCGAACACCGTGGCCAGACCGACCACCGAGGGAGCGTGTCAGGTGCGGTTGCAGCTGTCGATGTTGTTGCTGCGAAGGACCTGACGCATGAACTTCTGGGCCAGGAAGTTCATCTCGTTCGTGGCCTTCGAGCAGCTGAACAGGCCGACCCCGTCGCCGGCGTTCCGCTCGGTGGCGGCGCGCAGCCCGTCCGCGGCCCGGTCCAGGGCCTCGTCCCAGGTGGCCGTGCGCAGCCCGCCGTCCTCGCGGACCATCGGCTCGGTGAGCCGGGTGAGCCCGTTCCTCATCGAGGCGCGCTCCTTCCCGTCGGCTTCCGATTCGATTCTAAGCCGCGGCTCAATCCAGCGGACCGCGACTCCGATACCTTCACAGATGTCGACGGATGTCCCGCTCAGCCCGGCCGGTCCAGGAGTCCGATGGGGCATTCGGCGTCGTTCGTTGGTGCCCGTCGCTGTCGCGCTGATGTTGATCGTTCCCTCCTCGGCATCCGCTCAGCCCGTCGACGTCATCGCCACACCAGCCGACGAGTTCCAGCCGGTCGCCTCCATCGATCACATCGCCTGGGTCGTGGAGACCGAGGGCGGACGGGACCTCTACGCGACGCCCTTTGGAGGAGGACCCTTCCGAGTGAGCTCGCGGAGATGGGATGCCGCAACCGGGGGCATCAGCGGGTCGACGCTCGTGTATCAGCGGTACCGGATCGCTCCATCGGTGGATTCCGATCTGAGGTTCTTCGACCTGGAATCGCGAACGCATACGGCTGCGCCAACGGGCTTGAACACCTTCCACTGGGAGTACGGGCCGAGCCTGTCGGGGGATCGCCTGCTCTACGGCCGGCTCGATCTGTTCTCGGGCGACCGACAGATCGTCCTGTACGACCTGTCCACGGGCGAGTCCATCATCCTGGCCGAGACGACCCGTCGCTCGCAGGTACTCGTGCCGGGTCAGGTCAACGGCGACTTCGCCGTCTGGAACCGGTTCGGGTATCGAGGCGATGTTGCTGTCGCCTGTTACGTGTACGTCCACGACATGACCACCGGCGTCTCTCGCAGGATCTCAGCACAAGACGACCGCTGCGAGTACGCGCCTTCGGTGGACGCCGCGGGTAGGGTCTTCTACGCCCTCAGTCGGTTCGGGTGCGGCGACAGGGTTTCGCTGGTGATGTACGACTCGCGCGTCCCCGAACAGATCCTCGTTGACCGGTTGGGGGACGGCATCGATCTCGGCAGCACCTACGCTGTCGACAACGGCGACGGCACCTCGAGCGTGTACTTCGATCCGGGACGATGTAACCGTCGCGGATCCATCCCCGACCAGGACGTCAGGCGGGTGTCGGTCTAAGGCGGGAACAGGCGCTCTGGGTGCGTGTACACGTTCGCCCGCCCGTCCCGAACGAAGCCGACGAGCGTCATCGAGAAGCGCTCGGCGGCCTCGACCGCGAGCGACGAGGGCGCGCTGACCGCGCTCACGATCGGGATGCCGGCCACCGCGGCTTTCTGGACGATCTCGAACGACGCGCGGCCGCTCACCTGCAGGAGCGTCCCGCTCGCCGGGACCTGACCGGCCAGGTAACGGTCGCCGATCACCTTGTCGACGGCGTTGTGCCGGCCAACGTCTTCGCGGACCGTGAGCGCCTCGCCGTCGGGCGAGAACAGACCGGCCGCGTGCAGGCCGCCGGTGCGCTCGAACACGGATTGCGCCTCGCGCAGCCGGTCCGGCAGCGACACGAGCACGTCGAGCCCGACCTCCGGGCCCGGTCCCACCGGTTCGCACCGGACCTCGACGTCCTCGAGCGCGGCCTTGCCGCACACACCGCACGACGAGTTCGCGAAGAAGTTCCGCCGCAGCCGTTCGGCATCGAACGTGCGGTCGAGCGTCACCGACACGACGTTGTACCGCTGATCCTCGCCGGGCAGGCTGTCGCAGTACGCGACGCGCCGGACGTCACCGGGCGCGATCAGGCCCTCGGTGAACAGGAACCCAACCGCGAGCTCGAAGTCGCCGCCGGGCGTCCTCATCGTCACCGCGACCTGCGCCTGGTCCTGGCCGGGGCCCTGCACCCGGATCTCGAGCGGCTCCTCGGTCGCGACGCTGTCGGTGCGCTCGGCGCGCACGCCGTCGTTCACGGCGAGCACGCGCGCGCGGGTGACGTTGCGGCGGATCGGCTCGGAGACGGCCATGCCCCCAGTATCCGACCGAACGCCGCAGGGGTCCACGTGCCGGCGTGGACCGGACGGGTCGGGCTATCCTTCGCGGACGATCGCGCACGGGAGGTACCGTGAAGAGCGGACTGGAGATCGCGCAGGAAGCGACCCTTCGACCGATCACCGAGATCGCGCAGGCGGCCGGCATCGCCGACGACGAGCTCGAACCCTACGGGCGTTACCGGGCCAAGGTCGACCTCTCGATCCTGGATCGGCTCGCCGACCGCCCCGACGGCAAGCTCATCATCACGACTGCGATCACCCCCACGAAGGCCGGCGAGGGCAAGACAACCACGTCGATCTCGCTCACGCAGGGCCTCGGGAGGATCGGCAAGGACGTGGTCCTGTGCCTGCGCGAACCGTCGATGGGTCCGGTCTTCGGGATCAAGGGCGGGGGCACCGGCGGCGGCTACGCTCAGATCGTGCCGATGGAGGACATCAACCTCCACTTCAACGGCGACTTCCACGCCGTGACCGCGGCGCACAACCTGCTCGCGTCGGCGCTCGACGCGTCGCTGTACTTCGGCAACCCGCTCGGGATCGACGCCGCCACGATCACGTGGCCGCGGACGCTCGACGTGAACGCCCGCGAGCTCCGCCACACGGTGATCGGCCTCGGCGGCAAGACACACGGCGTCCCTCGCGAGAACGGGTTCGTCATCACGGCGGCCTCGGAGGTCA
The DNA here is from genome assembly GCA_035250725.1 of Actinomycetota bacterium. Taxonomy (GTDB): domain Bacteria; phylum Actinomycetota; class UBA4738; order UBA4738; family HRBIN12; genus DASSJM01. The sequence goes on along the minus strand of DATFEU010000236.1, from coordinate 2,814 downwards.
TGGCCGTGCTGGCGCTCGCCGCCGATCTCGCCGACCTGCGGGCCCGCCTGGGCCGGATCGTGGTGGCCTCCACCTACGACGGCGAGCCCGTGACCGCCGAGCAGCTCGGGGTCGCCGGCGCGATGACGGTCGTGATGAAGGACGCGCTGGAGCCCAACCTCGTGCAGACGCTCGAGGGGCAGCCGGTGATGGTGCATGCGGGGCCGTTCGGCAACGTCGCGCACGCGAACAACTCGATCATCGAGGACCGCATCGGGCTGAAGCTCGGCGACTACGTGGTCACCGAGGCCGGGTTCGCGAGCGACCTCGGGTTCCAGAAGTTCTGCGACATCGTGTGCCCGTTCGGCGGCTTCGCGCCGTCGGCGGGCGTCCTCGTCACGACGGTCCGCGCGACGAAGTCCCACGGCGGCGTGCCGTTCGGCGAGCTCGGGACCGAGGACCTGGAGGCCGTGAAGCGCGGCGTCGAGAACCTCGAACAGCACATCGCGATCGTGAAGGCGTACGGGTTGCCCTGCGTCGTCGCCATCAACAACTTCCCGAGCGACACCGAGGCCGAGGTCGAGCTGATGCGCGAGCTCGCGGTCGGGGCGGGCGCCAAGACGGTGGTCGTCAACCGCGGGTTCGCAGACGGCGGCGAGGGCGCGGTGGAGCTCGCGGAGGCCGTCGTCGAGGCCTGCGAGCGGCCGAACACCTTCCACCATCTCACGCCGGACGGCACCTCGATCCGCGACCAGGTCGACGCGATCGCGACGAGGGTGTACGGGGCGGACGGCGTGGACTTCCAACCCGCTGCGGAGAAGGACCTCGCGCGGATGGACCAGCTCGGGTTCGGCACGATGCCGGTCTGCATGGCGAAGACGCATCTGTCGCTCACCCACGATCCGACGCTGCTGAACCGGCCCACCGGGTGGCGGCTCCCGGTTCGGGGCATCGTCCCGAGCGCCGGGGCCGGCTTCGTCGTCGTGCTGTGCGGCGACATGCAACGGATGCCGGGGCTCGGCAGGACGCCCGCGTACAGGAACATGGACGTCGACGCCGAGGGCCGGACCGTCGGGCTGTTCTAGCCCAGGGTCAGACGATCGCGATCGCCTCGATCTCGACCAGCTGGCCCCGGTAACCGAGCGTCGGCACGCCGACGAGCGTGCTCGGGGCTCGCCCGATCGGCGAGGATCGCACGACCTGCCAGACATCGGTCTGCGTCTGGTAGCTCGCGCCCGCGACATACACGGTGGTCTTCGCGACGTCGGTCGCCCCCGCCTGCCCCTCCCCGAGCGCGACGAGGAGGTTCTCGATCACCTTCTCGGCCTGCGTCACCGCGTCGTCCTGGCCGACGAGGTTGCCCTCGGCGTCGAGCGGAACCGCGCCGGCGGTGAAGACCAGCGTGCCGCTCGTCGCGATCGCGACGTGCGAGTAACCGGGTGGCGGCGCGAGCGTGGGAGCGGTGCGGAGATCGACGCTCACGTCAACCGGCCAGGTAGTCGGGGCCCTCGATCAGGACCCACTCGGCCCGAGTGATGGCCTCGTTCCGATCGAAGTCGAAGATGCCGACGTCAGACGCGGCCTCCCACGTCGAGCCGCAGCTCGGGCAGATCCAGAGGGTCTGGCCCTCGGGGTCGGCGTCTTTGGGGGGCGCACAGGTGTGGACCGGCATCGCTCGAACCTCCTCGAATCACACGGTTGTGATTACGGGAGTGTAACCAGCCCTGGCAGCGCGTCAACCAGGGGTTCGGCTTCCTTCCCAGGGGTCGTGGTGGCAGCACCCTTCAGCCGGGCGCCCCGGGGAGGGCATGCTCGGTCCATGAGCGCCGCCTCGAACACGCTGGGTCGCTCCCCCGCCTGGGTCGTTCGGCCCGGGGCACTCCGTCGCTTCGCCGCCGTGTTCGTGGCGGGCGGGCTCGCGGGCATGATCGCCGGAGGGATCGGGAGCCGGGTCGCGATGCGGATCGCCGCCTTCGCCGCGCCCGATCAGGTCCAGGGGTTCCCGACCGCGGCCGGCGCGACGATCGGCGAGATCACGCTCGAGGGGACGACGTTCCTGCTCCTGTTCGCCGGTTTCAGCTCGGCGCTGATCGGCACCGCCTTCTACCTGGTCGTCCGGTCGTGGCTGCCGCGCCGCCGCTGGATCAGGGCGCTCGCCTTCGGCGGGCTCGAGCTCGTGGTGTTCGGCACGCAGGTGCTCGACGCGGGGAACGCCGACTTCAGCATCCTCGGTCGATCGGCACTGAACGTCGCGGTCTTCTCCTGCCTGTTCATCCTTCACGGCGTGCTGCTCGTCGTGCTCGTCGAGCCGAGCGGCCGACTGGTGGCCGCGATCGCCGGCGAGTCACGCTGGCGCCGCATCGTCGTCCACGTCGGCGCGGTCGGCGCGGCACTGCTCACGGCCGGGGCGATCGTCTCGCTCGGACTGCTGTTCGGATGGCTGAGCCCGGTGATGGTTGCCCTGATCGTCAGCGCGGTCGGGCTCGCGGTGGTCGACCCCGACCGCGCACGGCTCCTGGTGCGGCCGACGCTCACGCTCGTCGGTGGCGTAGCGCTGGCGCTGATCGCTTTCGGAGGGACCGTGCAGCTCCTCGACGAGGTGACGACGATCCTCGGCTGATCCCGAACCCTACGAGCGGGGGCGGTCCTTGTTCGTGTCGTAGATCGGGAGCACGTCGACCGTCGCCTCCACCGTTCCGTCGCCGACCGCGACCTCCAGCGTGGTGCCGACGCTCGACCGGTCCGCCCGAACGACGGCGACCCCGATCTTGCCGAACCGAGGACTGTCCGTCGGGCTCGTGAGCACGCCGATCTCCTCGCCGCCCTTCGTGACCG
>DATFEU010000222.1:0-2764 GCA_035250725.1 Actinomycetota bacterium | reverse complement strand
GAGCGTCGACATCACGAGCCCCGCGCCGTTGCCGATGATGCCGACCTCGCCCTCGAGCTTGACGTACTGCAGGCCCGCGTCCTTCGCGCGCTTCTCGACCGGGTCCACCGGGAACGAGTCGGCGAGCGCCGCGATCTCCGGTTGGCGGAACAACGCGTTGTCGTCGACCGTGACCTTCGCGTCGAGCGCCATCACCGTGCCGTTCGTCAGCAGGACGAACGGGTTCAGCTCCACGAGCGTGGCGTCGAACGTCACGAGGACCTCGTAGGCCTTCGTGAGCACGGCGGCTGCGCCCTCTCGCGCCTCGGCGGGTAGATGGCCCGTCAGTCGGCGCGTGTGGTACGGGCGCAGGCCGCGCACCGCGTCGACGTGTTCCCTCCGGATCGCGTCCGGCGTCGTCCGGGCCACCTCCTCGATGTCGACGCCCCCTTCGTTCGACACCATCGCGAGGTAGGTACCGGCCGAGCGATCGAGCGAGATCGCCGCGTAGAACTGCTTGGCGATGTCGACGAGCCGCTCGACGAGCACGCGGGTGACCGTCGTGCCCTTGAACCCCTCGGAGAGCATCCGGGCGGCCTCCGTTGCCGCGTCCTCCGAAGAGTGCACGAGCGCGACGCCGCCGCCCTTGCCGCGGCCGCCCATCTGCACCTGGACCTTGACGGCGACGTGGCCGCCGAGCCGCGCGGCCGCCCTCGCGGCGTCCTCGTGGGTGGTGGCCACCGCCCGCTCGGGAAGCGCGATGCCGTGACGTTCGAACAGGTCCTTGCCGTGGTGCTCGTAGAGATCCAAGGTCAGCCGGCCTGCTGCTCCGAGAGGCGGTCGTTCAGCCAGCCGACGATGTCGCCGGTCGAGGCGCCCGGCGTGAAGATCTTCTCGATCCCGGCCTGCTCGAGCTTGGGGATGTCGTCCTTGGGGATGATCCCGCCGCCGAACACCACGACGTCGCCCGCGCCCTTGTCCCGGAGCAGCGAGGCCACCTTCGGGAACAGCGTCATGTGGGCTCCCGAGTGGCACGAGAGGCCGACGGCGTCGGCGTCCTCCTGGATCGTGGTCTCGGCGATCTGCTCCGGCGTCTGGTGCAGGCCGGTGTAGATCACCTCGAACCCCGCGTCCCGAAGGACGCGCGCGATCACCTTGACCCCGCGGTCGTGACCGTCCAGCCCGGGCTTCGCGACGATGATGCGGTGTTTGCCGGTCATCGGCCGGTCAGTCTAGCGAAGCGGTCGGCTGCGACCGATCCAGCCTGCCGAAAGGGTGGCCCGATGCGAAATCCTCCGGGAGCTACGCGAGCGGGGACCGCATGTGTCCGTCGCGTACATGGCGGTCGGGACGGTGCTCTTCGCGGAGATCGTCGGATCGACGGAACGGGCCACCGAGCTTGGCGACGCCGGCACGCGCATCGCCTCGTGGACCAGCACCACGGCGCCTCCGCTGGGGGTCGCCGTCGTGATCGGCTCGCCGATCAGCACGCTCGCCGGACCGTCGCAGGCGCTCGCTATCCAGACGGTGACGTTCCTCGAGACTGGTTCCGGTATGTCTTCGAGGAACGCGGCGAGTACGAGCTGAACAGCGTGCCCCAACGGTGGCACCTCTTCCCCCACGGCTGAGTCATCGCCCGAGGCCACCACGCCTCCTCGGTTGCTTCATCGGGCAACGCTCCCGGCCTGCTGCCTCTCTACCCGGACGATAGCGGCACCCGGTTCTCGCCCCCCTGCAGCAGCCACTTCGTGCCCGATTCGCCTCAAGAACCGGATCTCCCTCAAGAAAAGGATGAGACGAGAAGGGGGATGGGTTATACAGGGCCCATCCTCATCCCGATAAAGGATTGAGAGGGATCGTGGCCAAGACCGTCTCAACTCGCTCGGCGCTCGTCGCAGACCGAAGGCCGCTCGAACGCGGGCTGGCGCGCTTCCTCCTCGAGGAGCGTGGTCTCTTCGTCGTCGGCGAGGCCGCCACCATGGCGGACGTCCTGATCCAGGTTCAGCAGCTGAAGCCCGACCTTCTCGTCCTGCACGAGAAGTTGGCCCTCGATCACGACCTGACCGTGATCGGGCAGATCCGACGGGTCTCACCCAAGACCCAAGTCATACTTCTCGCAGCCAGTCGGGAAGCGCTCCCCGCCGGGATGATCCTCCTGGTCGATACCGTCGTGGAGGACGGTCCGGGCCTGACGGAACTGGGGGCCGCGGTGGCGGGCTCCCCACTCGATGCGGATGTCCCGTCCATGACATCCGCGACGGATGACGCCGCCTTCGCTGCATCGGAACCCCGACGATCCTGGAGTCGCTGGGGCGACCGGATGCAGGGTCTGGCCGTTGCATCGGTGATCGCCATCGCTTTTCTCCTGGCTCGAGGCGGCTCTCTGGAGCCTTCCGGCCCGGTTTCCCCTGCGAGCGTGCATCTCATTGCCGCGGAGGAGTCGCTCGAAGAACTGACGGCGGCTCTCCCTGCTGCCTCCCAAGATGAGATCGCCGAGATCGCATCCGAGCTCTTGGCGGAACGCGCAATCGCGCAGGAGTCCGGCATGGACGTTTCATCGCTCGACCAAGCGCTTATCCGGATGCTCCAGGTGGCCTGGCCTACCCTTTCGGCTGATACGCAGTCCATCCTCATCGGCATCTTCGGCGATGTCTTCGCGCAGAACGACGTTCCCCCGCCCCCCGCAACGACGGAGGTGCCGAGCCCGACCGAGGAGCCGAGCCCGACCGAGGAGCCGAGCCCGACCGAGGAGCCGAGCCCGACCGAGGAGCCGAGCCCGACCGAG
>DATFEU010000203.1:0-9007 GCA_035250725.1 Actinomycetota bacterium | reverse complement strand
ACGCCGGCGACCGCGTCGAAGACCGCGATCGCGCCGTCGAGCACCCGCAGCGAGCGCTCCACCTCGACCGTGAAGTCCACGTGGCCGGGCGTGTCGATGATGTTGATCCAGTGGCCCTTCCAGTTGGTGGTGGTGGCGGCCGAGGTGATCGTGATCCCGCGCTCGCGCTCCTGGACCATCCAGTCCATGAGCGCGGTGCCCTCGTGGACCTCGCCGATCTTGTAGGCCTTGCCGGTGTAGTACAGGATCCGTTCGGTCGTCGTGGTCTTGCCCGCGTCGATGTGCGCCATGATCCCGATGTTCCGGGTCCTGGCCAGCGGGTACTCGCGGATCACCAGGTCCTTGCCGGACCCCGTTCCGCGCTTCTGAACCCTCTCGACCGTCTCTGCCACGTCGATCTTCTCCGCGGGGACCGCCATCAGCGACCCCCCTGTTCTTCGCGGGGGCTACGCTCGCTCGCTCCCGCTCGCTCGCTCCTTGAGCCCCCGGCCCCCCGGAACGCCGGGCTCGCGATGAGCCCGGCCACGGTGTGCTCGTCGATCACCATCGGTAGTGCGCGAACGCCTTGTTCGCCTCGGCCATCTTGTGCATGTCCTCGCGGCGCTTCACCGAGACGCCCTGGCCGTTGGAGGCGTCCATGATCTCGCCGACGAGGCGCTCGGCCATCGAATGCTCCTTGCGGGCTCTCGCGTTGTTCACGAGCCAGCGCATCGCGAGGGTCGTGCCACGCGACGGCCGAACCTCGACCGGCACCTGGTAGTTGGCGCCCCCCACGCGACGCGAGCGGACCTCGAGCATCGGCCGGACGTTCTCGACCGCCTTCTTGAGCGCGATCACGGGGTCGTTGGAGGTGCGCTCGCTGATGATCTCGAGCGCCTTGTAGACCTGGCGCTCAGCGAGCGTCTTCTTCCCGTCCAGCAGGACCTTGTTGATCAGCTGTGTGACGAGGACGTTCTGGTAGACCGGGTCCGGTCCGACGTCGCGATGTACGGCAGGGCCCTTGCGCGGCACGATCACTCGCCACCCTTCTTGGCGCCGTAGCGGGAGCGGGCCTTCTTGCGGTCGCGGACGCCCGCGGTGTCGAGCGTGCCGCGGATGATCTTGTAGCGGACGCCCGGCAGGTCGCGGACGCGGCCGGCACGGACGAGCACGATCGAGTGCTCCTGCAGGTTGTGGCCGACGCCCGGGATGTACGCCGTGACCTCGATGCCCGAGGTCAGCCGGACGCGGGCGACCTTGCGCAGGGCCGAGTTCGGCTTCTTGGGGGTGGTCGTGTACACGCGTGTGCAGACGCCCCGTCGCTGCGGGGAACCCTTGAGCGCGGGAGCCTTGGTCTTCTCCCGGGGCCGGCTTCGGCCCTGGCGCACGAGTTGCTGGATCGTGGGCATGCGTCCTTCCGTCTGCACTCTCGACTTGTCACCGAACCAGGGGCCCGGACATCGTTGAAGCCGGACCGCGGGCCCGGCTTCCAGGGTGGAACTCGGAAGGCGCAGGTCGCCCCTCTAGGAAACCCCCTGGAAGCACGCGATGATGCCGGGCCCGCCCGCCGAGCCCGACGCAGTGATTGAGGCTACTAGGCACGCCGCGTGCGTGTCAACGAAACCCTCGACGCGCACCGACCGCATCGGCCCCTCGGAGGGCCCGAAGGGCCTTGAGTCACTCCTTCGGAGCGAACGACCCCCCGCCGAACAGCTCGCGCTCGGCCTCCTCGCGCGACATCCCAGCCAGGACCGGCTCGCCGGCCGCCTCGGCCTCCGCGATCTCGCGCTGACGCACGAGCCAGTACTCGGGGATCGCCTCGGGCTTGATGCGGACCTGGACGTTGCGGTAGCGGGACATGCCGGTGCCCGCCGGGATCAGCTTGCCGATGATCACGTTCTCCTTGAGCCCGAGCAGGCCGTCCGACTTGCCGGCGATCGCCGCCTCGGTCAGCACCCGGGTCGTCTCCTGGAACGAGGCCGCCGACAGCCACGAGTCGGTCGCGAGCGAGGCCTTCGTGATCCCGAGGAGCTGCGGCCTCGCGCTGGCGGGCTGGCCGCCGTTGTCGACCGTCTCCCGATTCGCTGCCTCGAACCGCCGCCGGTCGATGAGGTCCCCGGGCAGGAAGTCGCTGTCGCCGGGCTCGATGATCTGCACCTTCCGAAGCATCTGGCGAACGATCAGCTCGATGTGCTTGTCGTGGATCGTGACGCCCTGGGAGCGATAGACCTGCTGGACCTCCTCGACGAGGTGCGCCTGCAGGGCCTGCACGCCCTCGATCCGGAGCTTCTCGTGCGGGTTGACCGATCCCTCCGTGAGCTGCTGCCCCACAACGACCGTGTCGCCGTCGCCGACCAGCAGGCGTTGGCGGAACGAGACCGGGTACTGCACGGGCTCGCCGTCCTCCGAGGTGACCGTGATCCGGCGGACCTTCTTCTCCTCGTCGTCCTCGATCGTGACGCTGCCGGGCAGCTCGGTGATGAGCGCCTCGCCCTTCGGCTTGCGCGCCTCGAACAGCTCGACGACGCGCGGCAGGCCGTGGGTGATGTCCTCGCCGGCCACGCCGCCCGTGTGGAACGTCCGCATCGTGAGCTGTGTGCCGGGCTCGCCGATCGACTGCGCTGCCACGATCCCGACCGACTCGCCGATGTCGACGAGACGGCCCGTCGCGAGCGACCAGCCGTAGCACAGGCGACACACGCCGTACTCGGCCTCGCAGGTCGTGGCCGAACGCACCCGAACCTCATCCACACCGGCATCCGCGAGCGCCCGCCCCATCACGTCGTCGACGACGTCGCCGCGGGAAGCAACCTTCTTGCGCTCGACCTTCACGTCCTCCGCGAGCGCGCGGCCGTACAGCGAGGTGTCGAGGTGCTGGTTCTCGGCCTTGTCGCCCGTGGGCGTCTCGTAGGTCACGGGGACCGGCACCGAGCGGTCCGTTCCGCAATCCTCCTCGCGCACGATCAGCTCCTGGGCGACGTCCACGAGCCGCCGGGTGAGATAGCCGGAGTCGGCGGTTCGAAGCGCCGTGTCGGCCAGCCCCTTCCGAGCGCCGTGGGTCGAGATGAAGTACTCGAGCACCGACAGGCCCTCACGGAAGTTCGACTTGATCGGCCTCGGGATGATCTCGCCCTTCGGGTTGGCCACCAGGCCACGCATGCCCGCGATCTGGCGGATCTGCATGATGTTCCCGCGGGCGCCCGAGTTGGCCATCATGTAGATGGGGTTGGTCTTTCCGAACTGGGCCTCCATCGCGTCCTTGACGTCGTCCGTCGCCTGCGTCCAGATCTCGATCAGCTCCTGGCGTCGCTCGTCGTCGGTGATGATGCCCTTGCGGTACTGGGCCTCGATCTTGGACGCGCGCGACTCGTAGCCGTCGAGGATCTTGACCTTGTCCTGCGGGGTCGTGACGTCCTCGATGCCGAGGGTCACGCCCGCACGTGTCGCATAGTGGAAGCCGACGTTCTTCAGATCATCGAGGATCTGCTCGACCTCGGCACGGTCGTACCGGTGCACGCACGCGTCGACGATCCGAGCGACGTCGGTCTTGAGCAGCGGCCGGTTGATGAACTCCTCCTCGTCGGGGAAGCACTGGTTGAAGATCAGGCGCCCGACCGTCGTCTCGACGACCGGCACGCGGGCCCCGTCGCCGGCGCTGTCTGCCTCGACGGTCTCGGGCAGCATCTCCGGGGGCAGCACCTTGCCGGGCAGCCGGACCTTGACCACGGTATGCAGGCGCACGAGCCGGTGGTCGAGCGCCATCAGGGCCTCATCGACCGACCCGAACCGTGGGATCTCCTCGTCGTTCTCCGGACGATCGGGCTCGAGCGTCAGGTAGTAGATCCCGAGCACCATGTCCTGCGTAGGCACCGCGATCGGGCGGCCGTGCGCCGGGGACAGGATGTTGTTGGTCGACAGCATCAGGACCCGGGCCTCGGCCTGCGCCTCGGCCGACAGCGGCACGTGGACCGCCATCTGGTCGCCGTCGAAGTCGGCGTTGAACGCCGTGCACACGAGCGGGTGGATCTGGATCGCCTTGCCTTCGACCAGCACTGGCTCGAACGCCTGGATCCCGAGACGGTGCAGCGTCGGCGCGCGGTTCAGCATGACCGGGTGCTCCTTGATGACCTCCTCGAGCACGTCCCAGACCTGCGGGCGGGCGCGTTCCACCATGCGCTTGGCGCTCTTGATGTTCTGCGCCAGCGCCTGGTCGACGAGCCGCTTCATCACGAACGGCTTGAACAGTTCGAGCGCCATCTGCTTGGGCAGGCCGCACTGGTGCAGGCGGAGCTCCGGGCCGACCACGATCACCGAACGGCCCGAGTAGTCGACGCGCTTTCCGAGCAGGTTCTGGCGGAACCGCCCCTGCTTGCCCTTCAGCATGTCCGAGAGCGACTTCAGCGGCCGATTGCCCGGGCCGGTGACGGGACGGCCGCGCCGGCCGTTGTCGAACAGCGCGTCTACGGCCTCCTGCAGCATCCGCTTCTCGTTGTTCACGATGATCTCGGGCGCCTGCAGGTCGAGCAGCCGCTTCAGGCGGTTGTTCCGGTTGATCACCCGGCGGTACAGGTCGTTCAGGTCCGAGGTCGCGAACCGGCCGCCGTCCAGCTGCACCATCGGGCGCAGGTCGGGCGGGATGACCGGCACGGCGTCGAGCACCATGCCCATGGGCGAGTTGCGGTCTCCGGTGAAGTTCGAGACCACCTTCAGCCGCTTGATGGCCTTGAGCCGGCGCGTGCCCTTGCCGGTGTCGATCTGCTCGCGGAGCGAGTCGGCCTCCTCCTCGAGCTTCAGGTCCTGGAGCAGGCGCTTGATCGCCTCAGCGCCCATGCCGCCGTCGAAGTAGTCGCCGAACCGCTCGCGGAGCGACCGGTACACGGCGTCGTCGGCCACGAGCTGCTTGACCGAGAGCCCCTTGAACGCGGTGAGCACCTCGTCGAGGTGGTCGGTCTCGCGCTTGGTGGCCTCGGTGATCCGGTCGACGTCGCGCTGCGCCTCGCGGCGGGCGGCCGAGAGCTGCGAGCTCTTGGCGCCCTCACCCTCGAGCTCGCGGAGGCGATCCTCGAGCTCGGTGAGGCGCTGCTTGATCTCGTCGTCGCGCTCGGCCTCGAGCTCACGCTTCTCCTCCTCGATCTCCTTCTCGATCTCGGGGAGTTCCTTGTGCCGACGGTCGTCCTCGATGCGGGTGATGACGTAGGCGGCGAAGTAGATGATGCGCTCGAGGTCCTTCGGCGCGATGTCGAGCAGGTAGCCGAGGCGGCTCGGGACGCCCTTGAAGTACCAGATGTGCGTGACCGGGGCGGCGAGCTCGATGTGGCCCATCCGGTCGCGGCGGACCTTGCTGCGGGTGATCTCGACGCCGCAGCGCTCGCAGATGATCCCCTTGAAGCGGACGCGCTTGTACTTGCCGCAGTGGCACTCCCAGTCCCGCGTCGGTCCGAAGATCCGCTCGCAGAACAGTCCGTCCTTCTCCGGCTTGAGGGTCCGGTAGTTGATCGTCTCGGGCTTCTTGACCTCGCCGTTGGACCACGCGCGGATCTGGTCCGCGGTCGCCAGGCCGATCCTGATCTCGTCGAAGTAGTTCACATCGAGCACGAAGCGTGCCTCCTCGCCTGACCTCGCCCTACACCCTGTTCAACGCTTCCCTGTTCCCGTGCACTAGTCGTAGTCGGCTCCCGCCGGCTCCCGCCGGGACAGGTCGATCCCGAGCTCCTCGGCCGCGCGGAACACGTCCTCGTCGGTCTCCTTGAGCTCGATCTCCTCGCCTTCGGCCGAACGCACCTCGACGTTCAGGCAGAGCGACTGCATCTCCTTGATGAGGACCTTGAATGACTCGGGGATCCCGGGCTCCGGGATGTTCTCGCCCTTCACGATCGCCTCGTAGACCTTCACGCGTCCCAGCACGTCGTCCGACTTGATCGTGAGCAGCTCCTGGAGCGCGTAGGCCGCGCCGTAGGCCTCGAGCGCCCACACCTCCATCTCGCCGAACCGCTGGCCGCCGAACTGGGCCTTCCCGCCGAGCGGCTGCTGCGTGATCATCGAGTACGGACCGGTGGACCTGGCGTGGATCTTGTCGTCCACCAGGTGGAGCAGCTTCAGGATGTACGCGACGCCGACGGTCACGGGCGCCTCGTACGGCTCGCCGTTGCGGCCGTCGTACAGCACCGCCTTGCCGACATCGTCGACCAGGCGAACGCCGTCCTTGTTGGGGTGCGCGCTCCGGATCGCCTCGAGGATCTCATGCTCGCGGGCGCCGTCGAACACCGGAGTCGAGACGTGGACCGGGCCCTCGTGGTCGACGCCGTCCTTGCGGAATCCGACCAGACCCGCCCACCCGAGGTGCGCCTCGAGCACCTGCCCGAGGTTCATCCGGGAGGGGACACCGAGCGGGTTCAGGATGATGTCGACCGGCGTGCCGTCCGAGAGGAACGGCATGTCCTCCTCGGGCAGGATCGTCGAGATCACGCCCTTGTTCCCGTGGCGGCCGGCGAGCTTGTCGCCGTCGGAGATCTTCCGCTTCTGGGCCACGTAGACGCGGACCAGCTGGTTGACACCGGGGGGCAGCTCGTCGCCGTCCTCGCGCGTGAACACGCGGACGCCGATCACCTTGCCGCTCTCGCCGTGCGGGACCTTGAGCGAGGTGTCGCGCACCTCCCTCGCCTTCTCGCCGAAGATCGCGCGGAGCAGGCGCTCTTCCGGGGTGAGCTCGGTCTCGCCCTTCGGCGTGACCTTGCCCACGAGGTAGTCGCCGGGGTTGACCTCCGCGCCGATCCGCACGATCCCGCGCTCGTCGAGGTCCTTCAGGATCTCCTCGGAGACGTTGGGGATGTCGCGGGTGATCTCCTCGGCGCCGAGCTTCGTGTCGCGGGCGTCGACCTCGTGCTCCTCGATGTGGATCGAGGTGAGGACGTCGTCCTTGACGAGGCGCTCGGAGATGATGATGGCGTCCTCGTAGTTGTGGCCCTCCCACGGCATGTAGGCGACGATGAGATTGCGGCCCAGTGCGAGCTCGCCCGACTCCGTCGACGGACCGTCGGCGATCACCTGGTTGCGGACGATCCGTTCGCCCTCGGCGACGAGCGGCCGCTGGTTGAGCGAGGTCCCCTGGTTCGACCGGCGGAACTTCTGGAGGTTGTAGGTCTTGACCGAGCCGGTCCGCTCGCGGACGACGATGTCCTCGGCCGAGACGTCCTCGACCGTACCCGCCTCCTCGGCAAGCACGACGTCGCCCGCGTCCACCGCCGCGCGGAACTCGACGCCGGTCCCGACGATCGGGGCCTCAGAGCGCAGGAGGGGAACCGCCTGGCGTTGCATGTTGGCGCCCATCAGGGCGCGGTTGGCGTCGTCGTGCTCGAGGAACGGGATCAGCGCCGCCGCGACCGAGATGATCTGCTTGGGCGAGACGTCCATGTAGTCGACCTCGTCGGGCGCGACCGAGTCGACCTCGCTGCCCTTGCGACGGACGAGTACCGAGGCGTTGGCGAAGCTGCCGTCCTGGTTGATCGGCTCGTTCGCCTGCGCGATGACGTGCCGGTCCTCCTCGTCGGCGGAGAGGTAGTCGACCTTGTCCGTGACCTTGCCCCCGGTCACGCGCCGGTAGGGGGTCTCGACGAACCCGAACTGGTTGATGCGGCCGTAGGACGACATCGTCCCGATCAGGCCGATGTTGGGACCCTCCGGGGTCTCGATCGGGCACATCCTGCCGTAGTGACTCGGATGCACGTCGCGGACCTCGAACCCCGCGCGCTCGCGCGAGAGCCCACCGGGGCCGAGCGCCGACATGCGCCGCTTGTGTGTCAGCCCGGCGAGTGGGTTGGTCTGGTCCATGAACTGCGACAGCTGGCTGGTCCCGAAGAACTCCTTGATGCTCGCGACCACCGGACGGATGTTGATCAGCGTCTGCGGCGTGATCGCCTCGACGTCCTGGGTGGTCATCCGCTCGCGCACCACGCGCTCCATCCGCGACAGACCGATCCGGATCTGGTTCTGGATCAGCTCGCCGACCGAGCGCAGGCGGCGGTTGCCGAAGTGGTCGATGTCGTCGGGCTCGTACCCCTCCTCGCCCGCATGGAGCTTCACGAGGTACGCGACGGTCCGGATGACGTCCTCGAACGTGAGGATGCCCTTGTACTTGGGCCCGCCCTCTCCCTGCTCGTCTTTCTGCAGCTCGGACCAGATGCGGTAGCGGGGCTGGTCCCAGCCCTTCTTGTCGGGGTTGTCGAGCTCGGCGAGCTGCTTGGCGCGCGCCCGCAGCTGCGACTGCAGCACGCCCTTTGCCGCCTCGAGCTTCTTGTTGACCTTGTGCCTACCGACCCGGGCGAGGTCGTAGCGCTTGGGGTTGAAGAACAGGTTCTCTAGGAGCGTCCGTGCGGACTCGGCCGTGGGCGGCTCGCCCGGGCGGAGCTTGCGGTAGATGTCCTCGAGGGCAGCCTCGGGTGTGTCGATCCCGTGGTCCTTCTCGAGCGTGTTCTGGATGCTCTTCGCGTTGTCGAACAGCTGGAGGATCTCCTCGGCGGACCAGCCGAGCGCCTTCAGGAGGACCGTCACGTTCTGCCGGCGCTTGCGGTCGATGCGTACGCCGACGGTGTCCTTCTTGTCGACGTCGAACTCCAGCCACGCGCCCCGGCTCGGGATGATCTTGGCGACGAAGACGTCCTTGTCGGTCGCCTTGTCGATATCCTTGCTGAAGTAGACGCCGGGCGAGCGGACCAGCTGCGAGACCACGACCCGCTCGGTGCCGTTGATGATGAATGTCCCCCGCTCGGTCATCATGGGGAAGTCCCCCATGAAGACCTCCTGCTCCTTGATCTCGCCGGTCGTCTTGTTGACGAACATCGCCTCGACGAACAGCGGGGACGAGAAGGTGGCGTCCTTGTCCTTGCACTCTTCCTCGGTGAACTTCTGATCCTTGAAGGTGTGCTTCCCGAAATGCAGCTGGAACTGTTCGGTGAAGTCCTCGATGGGCGAGACCTCTTCGAGGACCTCCCTCAGCCCATCTGCCAGCAGTGCGTCGAAGGACACCCGCTGG
>DATFEU010000190.1:0-6620 GCA_035250725.1 Actinomycetota bacterium | reverse complement strand
CCGCGGGCGCGAACCTCGGGTGGGAGTACGCCGTGTTCGAACCCGTCCACGGCAGCGCACCGGACATCGCCGGCAAGGGCGTCGCGAACCCGCTCGCGATGATCCGGTCGGGAGCGATGATGCTCCGCCACCTGAGGGAGTCCGACGCGGCGGCCGCGATCGAGCAGACCGTCGACCGCGTCCTCGAGGAGGGCGACATCCGGACGCCCGATCTCGGCGGGGCCGCCACCACGGAGGACGTCGCGGACGCGGTGATCCGGCGCCTGCACTCGTGAAGGCCGAGCGACGACGCCTCGACGCGATCGCCGCCCTCCTCGGGCTCGTCGTTTTCGCCGGTTGCGCCCTCGTCGTCCGAGACGGAAGCGTCGGCCCGGCCGAGCTGGCCGTGTTCCGCGCGGTCAACGAGCTCCCCGAGGCGCTCTCGCCCCCGATGCAGGGGGCGCAGCTCCTGGGCGTGCTCGCGGTCGGCCCGGCGGCCGCCGCGGTCGCCGCGGTGCTCCGGAGGTGGCGGCTCGCGCTCGCCTGCCTGCTCGTCACGGTCGAGAAGCTCCTGTTCGAGCGGATCGTGTGGCAGCTCGTGAGCCGTTCGCGCCCCGGGACGACGATCCCGGACGCGCTCGTGCGAGGCGACACGCCGACGGCGGGAGCCTCCTTCGTCTCCGGCCATGTCGTGCTGATCACCGGTCTCGCCTGGGTCGTCACCCCGTACCTCCGCGGACGATGGCGGGTCGCCCCGTGGGCCGTCGTGCTCCTCGTCGCCTTCGCCCGTCTCTACCTCGGCGCCCACGCACCGCTCGACGTCCTGGGCGGTCTGGCGCTCGGCCTGGTCGTGGGCGGCGTCGCGAACCTCATCGTGGGCATCGAGACGTCGGGGGGCTTGGCTGAGGAGGACTCGGCGCGGTAGAACGGAGTCAGGCGTTCGATGGGAGGGTGGCGATGGCGGCCAAACGCGGCGACCGGATCGAGATCGATTCCGAGACCGTCGGCACGCCGACCCGCGAGGGCGAGATCCTCGAGGTCCTGCAGGGACAGATCTCCGTCCGCTACCGGATCCGTTGGCAGGACGGTCACGAGTCGGTGTTCACGCCGAGCGGCGGCACGGCGAGGATCGTCTCGACGAGAGCGAAGACGAACCGGAGGAAGTAGTCAGCTCGGGTGCCGGTCTCCGGAGCCCGGACCGGGCTCCCGGGGGAGCTGTCAGCAGCCGGGTTCGCCGAGGTGCCCACAGCACTGCTCGGGCCTGAACAAGGCGCGCAGCCGGTTGCGGAACGCGAGCCGGAGCTTCGCGAAGAACGATGCGTCGTACTCCCGCCAGTTGGTGACGAACTGCCCGGCGTAGCGACGCAGCTCCCGGAGGAACCTCCGCACTACCCGCCGCCGTTCTCGACCGCCCATTGGTCGGTCGGGAACCGCAGGGAATCGGGCAGCAGCTCGTTCCTGCGCCACGGCTTGATCGTCTCCGCGTAGAAGTCGCGGCCGCGGCAGTCGTTCACCACCCACACAGGGAAGTCCTCGAGCTCCATCCGCCGGATCGCCTCGGTCTGCAGGTCCTCGAACGCGATGACCTCCTGCGACCGAACCGTGAGGGCAGAGAGCGCTCCCCCACCCCCGAGGGCGGCCATGTAGACGGCGGTGTGCTCCTCGAGCTCCGCGCGGATCGCCGGGCCGCGGCCACCCTTGCCCATGATCCCCTTGAGGCCGAGCTCGAGCAGCCGGGGGGTCCACGTGTCCATCCGGCTCGCGGTGGTCGGACCCGCGGACCCCGTCACGCGGCCGGGGCGTTCGGGCGTGGGGCCGACGTAGTAGACGATCTGACCTCGGATGTCGAACGGCAGGTCCTCGCCGCGATCGAGCATCTCGACCATGCGCTTGTGCGCGGCGTCGCGGGCCGCGTAGACCGTCCCGCTCACGAGCACCACGTCACCGATCTCGAGCGCGCGAACATCGTCGTCGGACAGCGGCGCAGAGATCCGCTTGCGGCCGTCCTCGAGGACCTCGACCGACACGTCAGATCGCCCGCGATCCGGTCCGGTGGGCGTGGCACTCGATGTTGACCGCGACCGGCAGCGACGCGATGTGCGTCGGCATCGTCTCGACGTGGACGGCGAGCACCGTCTGCGTCCCGCCGAGCGCCTCCGGGCCGAGGCCGAGCGCGTTGCACTTCTCGTACAGCTCCGCCTCGAGCTCGGCGATCTGCGGGTCCGGGTTCGGCTGTCCGACCTTGCGCATGAGCGCGCGCTTGGCGATCACGGCCGACATCTCGAAGTTCCCCCCGATGCCGACGCCGATGATGCCCGGAGGGCACGCGTTCGGGCCGGACTCGGCCACGGCCTGGAGGACGAACTCCTTGGCGCCCTCGAGGCCGTCGGCGGGCTTCAACATCGCGTGCTTGCCCATGTTCTCGGAGCCCGCGCCCTTGGCGTCGACCTGGATCCGGATCTGATCCCCGGGCACGATGCGGGTGTGGACGAACGCCGGCGTGTTGTCGCCGGTGTTGCGGCGGTCGAAGATCGGATCCCGGACGATCGAGCCACGCAGGTACCCGTCCCCGTAGCCCTGCCGGACGCCTTCGTTCACCGCGTCGTACAGGTCGGAGCCGGCGACGTGCACGTCCTGCCCGACGTCGAGGAAGATCACCGTGTAGCCGGTGTCCTGGCAGTACGGGTACTCGCCCTCGGCGGCGAGCTCCTGATTCCGGATCAGCAGGTCGAGCACCTGCCGCCCGAGCGGCGACTCCTCGAGCTCGCGGGCGCGCTTCACGAGCTCGACCATCTCGTCGGGGACCTTGTAGTTGATCTCGATGCAGAGCTCGCGGACCACCCGGGTGATCTCCGCCGCATCGATCTCGCGCACGTTCGCCATGCCGAACACCATGCTATCGGCCGGTGCTTCCGGGCGTCCTTCACGGATGAGAGGATGCGCCCGATGTCCCGCGAGCTCGGCTCGACCGCTCGCCCCACGCGACTGCGGCTCCTCGGCTTCCTCGTGCTCGTCGCCGGCTCCGTCCTCGCCGGGATCGGCGCGACGCGGGAGTGGGCGGCGATCGGCTTCGTCGCCGACACGGAACAGGTCGCCGACGTCTCCGTCTACGGGACGGACGTCTGGGAGGGGAAGGTCGTCCTGCTCATCGCAGGGGTGGCGCTGGTGGTGATGATCGTGATGCGGCTGGCGACCTCGGGGGCGCTCCGTCGATCGCTCGGCGTCGCGCTGATCGTCCTCGGCCTCGTGTGCGCGGCGCTGCCCCTGCTCGCCGCGCTCCGCGCCGACGCGCGCTTCGGTGGCGGCGACGGGCTGGACCGGATGGCGCGGGTCCTCTCCGCGCGACTCGAGCTCCCCGAGGACGTGATCCGGGAACAGCTCGCCGAGCAGTTCCAACGCGATCTCCGTGTCGACGTCGGGTCGGGCCTGTGGCTCTCGGTCGCCGGAGGCGTCCTGATCGCTTGCGGCGGGGCGCTCGGCCTCGCGTGGGCTCGAACGCCCGAACCGGCGGTTCCGGCCTAGAGCCCCGCGAGGTCCGCGCACTTCGCGCGGATCCCCTCGGCGGCCGCACGGAGCGCGGCGAGCTCGTCCTCGTTCAGGTCGAGCTCCACGATCTCGGTCACGCCGGCCGGTCCGAGGCGCACCGGCACGCCGACGTAGACGTCCTCGATCCCGTACTGCCCCGTACACCAGGCGCACACGGGGAGCGGCTCGTCGCTCCGTCCAGCGACCGCCTCGATCATCCTCGCGACGGACGCCGACGGCGCGTAGTACGCGCTCCCTTTCTTGAGGAGCCCGACGATCTCGGCGCCGGCGTCGCGCGTCCGGGCGTAGAGGCGTTCGAGGGTGGCCTCGTCGACGAGGTCGGCGAGCGGCTTGCCGTCGACGGTCGCGTGACGCGGGAGGGGGATCATCGAGTCGCCGTGCGAGCCGAGCGTCATCGCCTCGACCCGCAGCGGCGACGCGCCGAGCTCCTCGGCGATGAACGCGCGCAGCCGGGCCGAGTCGAGCACCCCCGCCATGCCCATCACGCGCCCCTTGGGGAAGCCCGAAACGTCGGCCGCGAGGAAGGTCATCTCGTCGAGCGGGTTCGTCACCACGACGACGATCGCGTTCGGCGAGCCGGGGGCGATCTTCTCGACGACGTCTCGCACGATGCCGGCGTTCTTGCCGAGCAGGTCCATGCGGCTCATGCCCGGCTGCCTCGGGAAGCCGGCCGTGATCACGACCACGTCCGAGTCGGCGGTGTCCGCGTAGTCGTTCGTGCCGATCACGTGGGGTTCGAAGCCGACGACGGGGGACGATTGCCGCAGGTCGAGCGCGAGACCCTGCGGCAGGCCCTCCACGATGTCGATCAGGACGACGTCGGCGAGTCCGCGTTCGACGACGCGCATCGCGGTGGTCTGACCGACGAACCCGCTTCCGACGACGGTCACACGCATGGGATGACGGCTCCTCAGTCCGGGAAGAGCCCATCCTAGCGACCGGCGAGGCGGCTACTCGCGGCGGCTCGTCAGGTACGCGCCGGCGAGCACGAGCGCCGTTCCGAGCAACGAGATCGCCGCGACGGTCTCGCCCTCGAAGAGCACGCCGAGCGCGATCGCCACGACGGGGATGAAGTAGATCGCGACCGACCCGCGCGTGGCGCCGACGCGACCGACGAGCGTGGTCATGGCCACGAACGCCCATCCCGTGCCGAAGAAGCCGAGGGCGATCACCGCGAGCGTGCTCGACCAGGCGAACTCCGAGTCCGGGAGCCCGATGAGCGCCGCCGGCGCGAGGAAGATCAGCGCGGCCGCCTGCGCCCGAACGAGCACCGGGAGCGCCCCGTACCGCTGTTGCAGCGGGACGGCGAGGTTCACGGCGAGGCCGTAGAACGCGACCGCGAACAGGATCAGCGACGCGCCGAGCGCGGTGGCGTCCGCGTTCCGCGTCGCCGGCCAGAGCACGAACACGACGCCGACGAACCCGATCGCGACGCCCGCGAACTGGCGGGTGGCCGGCGGATTCCTGAGCAGGATCGCCGCCGTGACGGTGGCGAAGATCGGGACCGCGCCGTTGATCATCCCGGCGAGCGAGGAGTCGATCCACTGCTGGCCGATCGGGAACAGGAGGAGCGGCGCCCCCATCCAGACGACCCCGAGCAGCACGATCCTCGGCAGGTCCGCGCGATCCACCTTCGTCCTGGATCCCGGAAGCCACGCCAGCGTGAGCGCGCCGAAGCCCACCCGCAGGAACGCGATCAGGCCCGGTTCGAAGTGTTCGAGCCCGACCTCGATGAACACGAAGGACGAGCCCCAGATCGTCGCGATCGCGACGAGCAGGGCCCACTCCTGCGCGCCGAACGCCTCCCGGCGGGTGCCGTGGGCCGTCTCGATCAGCGGTCGCCTAGCAGCCACGCTCATGCCCCATCAACGTTCGACAACGCCGGAACGTGAGAGGAGCTTCCCGACGACAGCATCCCGAACATCGGTCGTGCCCGCGGCGGTCGGATCGTCGTCGGCCGGCTTGAGGTCGTAGGTGACGGTTCGACCCTCGGCGATCACGGCGGCCACGGCTCCCTCCAAGCGGTCACCCGCCTCGACCTCGCCGAGGTGTCGCAGCATCATCGCGCCGGAGAGCATGAGGGCCATCGGGTTGGCACGGTTCATGCCGGCGTAGGCGTCGGCGGTACCGTGGGTCGCCTCGAACACGACGGACGCGTCCCCGTGGTTCGCGCCGGGAGCGAGCCCGAGGCCACCGGCCAGCCCGGCGCACAGGTCCGAGAGCAGGTCGCCGTACAGGTTCGGCAGCAGGAGGACGTCGAACGCCTCGGGGCGCTGGACGAGCTGCATCGCGAGCGCGTCGATGATCCGGTCCTCGAACGCGATGTCGGGATGCTCCGCGGCGACGCGTCCCGCCGCCTCGAGGAACAGCCCATCCGTGCGCTTCAGGATGTTCGCCTTATGGCCGGCCGTGACCTTCCGGCGACCACCGGCCTCGGCGTACTCGAACGCGAAACGGGCGACCCGTTCGCTCGCGCCCTCGCTGATCCCCTTGATCGACAGGCCCGAGTCTTCGCGGATCCGGCGGCCGGTGCTCCGCTCGATGAACGCGATCAGCTCGGCGGTCGTCGGCACCCCCTGCTCGAACTCGATCCCCGTGTACGAGCCCTCGGTCAGCTCCCGCACCACGACCACGTCGACGCCCTCGTAGGCGGAGCGAGCGCCGGGGTACGAGCGACACGGCCGTACCGCCGCGAACAGTCCGAGCGCGAGGCGGAGGCTCACGTTCACGCTCCGAGAACCGGGGGGGGTGCCGAGCGGGCCCTTCAGCGCGACCCCTCGTTCTCGGATCGAGGCGATCACCCGCTCGGGCAGCGGTTGCCCGTCGGTCTCGAGCGCCGCGAGGCCCGCCGTCTGCACGTCCCACGCAAGGTCCACGCCGGTCGCCTCGAGCGTCACGCGCGCGGCATCGACGAGCTCGGGCCCGACCCCATCGCCGGGGATGAGCGTGACGTGGTGAGTCCCCACGCCGGTCAGACTAGATGGGATGATGGGGGCGACGGCCGACCGAGGCGGAGCGACGCGGTGACGGACAAAGGTCTTCGCGAGATCGTGGCTGCACAGACGCGTCTGTCCGATATCGACGGACAGGAGGGA
>DATFEU010000179.1:0-5351 GCA_035250725.1 Actinomycetota bacterium | reverse complement strand
CTTGCCGATGGCGCCGGCGGTGGTCGCGTGATCACCGGTGATCATGCGGACGCGGATGCCCGCGCTCTTGCACTTCGCGATCGCGTCTCGCGCCTCCGGCCGCGGCGGGTCGACGATCCCGACCATCGCCAGCAGCGTCAGCTCCTGGACCAGACCGAGGAGGTCACCGTTCGGATCGAACGACGCCGGCTCGAAGTCCTTCTGCGCCACGACCATGACGCGCTCTCCGCCCTCCGCCATGCGGTCGTTCGCCTCGAGCGCGAGGTGACGGTTCTCGTCGGTGATCGGAACGATCGTCCCGTCGGGGTTCCGGTAGGAGCCCCCCTTCGCGATCAGCACGTCTGGCGCGCCCTTCACGTAGCAGCGGATCACGGGCTCGCTCCCCGGGTCCTGCATCCGGTGGAAGGTCGCCATGAACTTGTATTCGGAGTCGAACGGGACCTCAGCGACCCGTGGATAGGCGGCGCGCGTGTCCTCGATGTCGAGCCCGCCCTTGGCGCCGAGCACGATCAGCGCGCCCTCGGTCGGGTCACCGATGAGGGTCTCGCCGTCGAGCACCGCGTCCGCGCACAGGATCCCGGGGAGCAGGTACGGGTCGAGGTCGAAGCGCGACCCGCCGACGTGCTTGATCTCCCCCCGGATGCTGTAGCCCTCGCCCGTGACCGTGAATCGGTTGTGACCCGGGATCGCCATCTCGCGCGCGGTCATCTTGTTGAGCGTCAGCGTCCCCGTCTTGTCGGAGCAGATGACCGAGGTCGAGCCCAAGGTCTCCACCGCGGGGAGCCGCTTCACGATCGCGTTCCGCCGGGCGATCTCCCTCGTGCCGAGGGACAGGAGCGCGGTGACGACCGCGGGCAGGCCCGTCGGGATCGCCGCCACCGCGAGCGTGACGCCGGTGACGAACAGCGTCTCGAACGACTCGCCACGCACGAGCCCCAGCACGACGACGAGCACCAGGGCGACTCCGGCGATCGAGGCGATGATCTTCGAGAGCCCGTCGAGTTGTCTTTGCAGCGGGGTCTTCTCGGTCTCGGTGTTCGCCAGCATGTCGGCGATGTGGCCGATCTCCGTGCCCATGCCGGTGTCGGTCACGATGAGTTCCCCGCGGCCGCGCGTGACCGAGGTGTTCATGTAGGCCATGCAGATCCGGTCGCCGAGCGCGACGTCGTCGCCCTCCACCGGCTCGGTCTGCTTGCCGACCGGCAGGCTCTCGCCGGTGAGGGCGGCCTCCTCGATCTCGAGGGTCGCCGCCACGAAGATCCGGCCGTCGGCCGGCACCCGGTTACCGGCCTCCACGAGGACGACGTCGCCGGGCACGAGCTCCTCCGCGTCGATCTCGATCGCCTGGCCGTCACGGCGGACGCGAGCGACCGTCTTCATCATCTGCGCGAGCGCCGCGACGCTCTCCTCCGCCTTGGCCTCCTGTCGCAGGCCGATCACGGCGTTGAAGACCGTGAGCCCCGCGAGCAGGACGGTCGTCCCGACGTCGTCCGTCACGATCGCGTTCACGACCGCGGCGCCGAGCAGGATGATCTGCATGAAGTCTTGGTACTGACGCAGGAAGGCCTTGAAGCCGGACTCCTTCTTGGCGCCCGCGAGCTTGTTGGGGCCCTGGGTCCGGAGCCGCTCGGCGGCCTCGCCCGCACTCAGGCCGGCCTCGGGTTGCAGGCCGAGCTCCTTCGCGACGGCCGCCACGTCCATCCCGTACCAGCGGGAGCTTCGGCGTTCGGTCGTCTGGTCGCGGTCCGCGGTTACCGCGTCGCTCAGCGAGGACCCCCTGCTCGGCTCGATCGATCCGGATCGGGCGGATCATATCTCGATCCTCGGATGACCCGAGGAGAGACGGGCTCAGTACCCCGAGAGCCCCACCTTCACCGACACGATCGCCGTCGCGATCGCAAGGACGACGAGTCCGTCGAGGAGCGATCGAGCCTTCCCTGCGCCCGCCTCCCGTGAGGCGACGTACGCGGTGAAGCCGATCAACCCGGCGAGCAGGAAGGCGCTCGCGTCGAGCGCCGAGCCGAGCGGCAGGACGACGAACGGCAGCGTGACCACCAGGGCGACGATCGCGGAGGCGGCGAGCTGGGCCCAGGCGGCCCTGCGGGTTCCCGGGGCCAGGCGGCCGCCGGCGAACAAGCGGGCGGCCAGGTTGAAGGCGAACACGTGGGCGAGCGCGACCCCCAGCGCGGAGCCCCAGATCACCGCGATCGTCGAGGGCTCGTCGACGGCCTGCTGGGCGACGGCCACGAACTCGGCCGCGAGCACGATGCTCACGTACAGCGCCATCGTGACGGCCTCCCGAACGGCCTCGCTCGGCCCAGGGTGAGCGGCCGTCGCCACGGGTCCCGCCGCCCGTCCTTGCGTCCCTCTGTTCACCACCGCATGATGCCGCCCGATGGCCGAAGAAGCGACCGGCGCCGAGCGATCCCCGGCCGGCAACACGCGGCTCGCGATCCTGCTGGCGGCGGCGATGTTCGTCCTCGTCGTCGACACGTCGCTCATGAACGTCTCGATCTCGTCGGTCGTTCGAGATCTCGACACCACCGTGAGCGGCGTGCAGTCCGCCATCGCCCTCGAGGCGCTGGTCTCCGCCGCGTTCATCCTGATCGGGAGCAAGGTCGGCGACCTGATCGGGCGGAAGAAGGCGTACGTGCTCGGCCTGCTCGGCTACGCGATCGGCGCGCTCGCGATGACGCTCGCACAGGATCTCATCGCGGTCATCGTCTTCTGGGCGATCATCGGGGGCCTCGGCGCGTCGCTCCTGCTGCCCTCGATGCAGTCCCTGATCCACGGCAACTTCGAGGGCGCCGCACAGAAGAAGGCCTACGCGCTCGTCGGCGCCTCGGCCGCGGTCGCCGCCGCCGTCGGACCGCTGCTCGGCGGGTTCATCACCACGTACCTGTCGTGGCGCGTGGGCTTCGCGCTCGAGGTCGTGATCATCGGCGTCGTCCTGCTCAATATCAAACTCGTCCGCGACGCGCCGTACACCGGCGACCGGCACGTCGACACGGTGGGCGCCGTCCTGTCGGTCCTGGCGATGGGCGGCATCGTGCTGAGCATCCTCGTGTGGCAGGAGGGCGGCGAGGCCGTCGGCGCGCTGATCGTGATCGGCGCCGTCGGCATGACGGCGCTGATCATGTGGCTCGTCCGCCGGAAGCGCCGTGCGAAGCCGACGCTGATCGACCCCGCGTTGTTCGAGTCGAAGCCGTTCCGGCTCGGGATCTCCGGCCAGATGATGCAGCAGATCTCGCTCGGCGGGCTGATGATCGCGCTTCCGATCTACCTGCAGATGGTCCTCGAGTACAACGCGATGCTCTCCGGCCTGTCGATCGCCCCGCTCTCGCTCAGCATGTTCGGCGTCGCGGTGCTCGCCGGGAAACGGGTGGGGAGACGGCGACCCAGCGCGATCATCCGGGCCGGGTTCCTCCTCCTGGTGATCGGCATCGGGGTGCTGATCCCGGTCGTACCCCGGGCAGACTCCGGGTGGTACCTCCTGCTTCCCCTGCTGATCGCGGGGTCCGGGCTCGGCCTGCTGGTATCGCAGCTCAATAACTACACGCTGTCTCCGATCTCGGAGGAGCGGGTGAGCGAGGCGGCGGGCGTGAACTCGGCCGCTGGGTCGTTCGGACTCTCGTTCGGGCTGGCCTTCGCCGGCGCGATCATGCTCGCGACGCTCTCGCTCACGTTCACCGACATGGCCGAGAACAGCACGGTGCTCGCGCCCGCCGAGCAGCAGCGGGTCGCCCAGGCGCTCGAGGACGACGCCGAGCTGATGAGCAACACCCAGCTGGAGGAGGTCCTCGTCGGCCAGCCGGAGGACGTTCAGGCAGAGATCATCCGCATCAACACCGACGCAAGGCCGCTCGCGCTGCAGGTGGCGCTGGTCATCCCGCTCCTCGCCGGGCTCGTCGGGCTCTTCGACGCGTTCCGGATGACGCGGCTCCCCGACCCCGAGACCTCGAGCTCGGTCGAGGGCATGACGTTCGGCTGATCCCTGTTACCGGAGTCGAGCCCCGTCCCTACACTGAGGCACCCGTCGTGAGGACCGTTCGAACATGGACATCCGGCTCAGCCCCGACGACCAGGCACTGAAGGAGCGCGCCCGCGCGTTCACCGACGAGGTCCTGCTGCCGCTCGAGGATGAGTGCGAGGAGGGCAACGGGCTCTCGCCCGAACGCATCGCCGTCGCGCGACGCGCGGTCCTGGACGCCGGGTTCAACGCGATCAACCACGCTACGGAGGACGGCGGCCAGGGGTTCGACCTCTTCCGGCAGATCCTGATCGAGGAGGAATGGGGGAAGGCGACCGGCGCGCTCTGGGACATCCCCTGGCGACCGTCGATCCCGCTCGCGGTCGGCACCGAGGAGCAGAAGGAGCGCTACCTCCGACCGGCGTGCCGCGGCGAACGGCGCGACGCGTACGCGGTCACCGAGGAGCGCGCGGGATCGGACCCGACGATGGTGGAGACGACCGCGCGGCGCGACGGCTCCGGTTGGGTGATCGACGGCGAGAAGTGGCACGTCACGGCCGGCGACGTGGCCGACTTCTTCCTCGTCCACGCCCACGTCGACGGCGATCCGTCGAAGCCGACGGTGTTCCTCGTCGACAAGGACCTGTCCGGCGTCGAGCTCGTCCGCACGCCGAAGTACATGCACACGTTCGTGTTCGAGCACCCGATCTTCGCGTTCCACGGCGTCCGGGTCGACGAGGGGTCGGTGCTCGGCGAGGTCGGCCAGGGGTTCGAGCTCACGAAGGACTGGTTCGTCGAGGAGCGGATCATGATCGGCGCCCGCACGATGGGCGCCGCGACGCGCGCGCTCGAACTCTCGCTCGCGTTCGCCTCCGGGCGCGAGCAGTTCGGGACGCCGATCGTCACGTTCCAGGCGGTCGAGTTCCTGCTGGCCGACATGGCGGCGACCATCGCAGCCGCGAAGGCGCTGCTGTACCGGGTCGGCTGGCAGGCCGCGCGCGGCGAGACCTCGCGCAAGGAGCTGCACGCGCTCGCGTCCGCGGTCAAGCTCGTCTGCTCGGAGACCGCGGGGCGCGTCGCGGACGCGGCGGTGCAGATCCACGGCGGCCGCGGCTACATGCGCGAGCAGCCCGTCGAGCGGCTGTGGCGCGAGCTGCGCGTCGACCGGATCTGGGAGGGAACCTCCGAGATCCAGCGCTCGGTGATCGGCAACGAGCTCCGCAAGCGCGGGCATGCGCCATTCACCGGCTGGCCGTCCTCTCCCTAGGCACGCCCGAAGCCGGGCGGTTGCCAGGGGCGCCGCACTTCGTTCACCCTGGTGTCCCTGCGGGAGGAGGTGGGGCGTGTCCGAAGCGGTTTCCGAACGCGTTCCGGCCGATCG
>DATFEU010000159.1:0-8134 GCA_035250725.1 Actinomycetota bacterium | reverse complement strand
GTGTACGACGGTCTCCTGTGGCTCGCGATCATCTACCTGATGGTCGCCAAGCCGTTCGGCTGACCGGTCGGCTCGGGCGCGAGCGTTCAGCCGTCGAGCAGCGACGCCGGCAGGCGCTGTCGGCCGCCCTCCGCCGCCCTCGCCCATGCCTTCGGGCCCGGGCCCTTCAGCAACTTCGGCGCCGTCGCGATCGTGAAGTCGCCCGGCGAGACCTTCCGCAGGTCCTTCGGCAGGACGGGGAAGGACACCGCAGCCTCGGCCCGAGCGCGCGGCGAGTAAGGAGCCACGAGCGTCGCGCCCGGGCCGTTGCGGGAAGGATCGAGCATGACGCGTCCCCCTCGCTTCGCCTTGCGGAACTCGGAGGTGATCAGGTCCGGGTTCCGATCGACCGCGATCTCGGCGAGTCGCGTCGCGGCGTGGCGGAGCCGTTCGGCGGAGACGTGCCGGACGATCGGCACGACGAGGTGGATCCCCTTGCCGCCCGTGGTCTTCACCAGCGTCGAGAGCCCGAGGTCGTCCAGGACCTCGAGCACGAGGAACGCAACCTCGACCGCCGCGTCGAACGCGTCGTCCGGCGGATCGATGTCGACGACGAACAGGTCGGGACGCTCGAGCTTGTCGCGCCGGACGGGCGACGGGTGGAACTCGAGCGCGGCCTGGTTGCCGAGCCACGCGAGCGTGTCGGCGTCGTTGCACACGGTGTAGGCGATGTCGCGCCCGGCGCTCGGAGCGGGGATCGTCACCGTCCGGACCCACCTCGGCGCGTACGAGGGCGTGTTCTTCTGGAAGTACCGCTGTCCGTCCACGCCGTCGGGCGCGCGGATCACCGACAGGGGCCGGTCGCGCAGCCATGGGAGCATGTGGTCGGAGACGGTCCGCAGGTAGTCGACGTAGCCTTGCTTCGTGATCGCAGGCCACAGCGGCTTGTCCGGTCGGGTGATCTCGACGCGTGCGGGTGTCATGAGCTCACCTCCACCCTAGGCGCGATCGCGCGAGATCATTCAATCCAGGGCCTGGAAGACCTCGTACACCATGAACGCCGGCCAGAACAGCCCCTGGAAGACCGAGAGCAGGTACTCCCAGAACCCCTCCGCCTGCTGCCAGTAGTAGACCAACGCCCCGAAGATGCCGAGGCCGTAGATCGCGCCGCCGCCGGCTGCCCCTGCGTTGCCGCTCACCGCCACCACCTCCTGGGTCGATCGGCGATACCGAAGATGCTTGCACGGGAGGCGAGTCTCCCGCGGAGCCAAGGGCCCCGATCGTGGAGGACCTCAGGCCGGCGACCAGGCCACGAAGGTGCCGTCCGCGACGAGCACCGGCGCGCGGTCGGGTTCGGCGGACTGGACCCAGATCCCGCGCTCGCCGGCTTCGTTCTCTCCCGGGTAGACCCACGCGCTGCCGTCCGGCGACCACAGGCTCATGCTCTGCGCGTACTGCTCGAAGAACGGCAGGTACTCCTCCACGACCACCAGGCTCAGCAGGAACCTCGGCGTGGTGAAGGACGACGTCCCGTCCCACACGCCCCAGCGGTACCAGAACTGCTCCTCGTCGGGGTCCGGCGTCAGGTACAGGAGGCGCGCGCCGTCGGGGCTCCAGAAGAAGCCACCGGTGATGCCCTCGACGATCTCGGTCGTTTCGCCCGTCCGGACGTCGATCACCGTCAGGGGAAGCGCCCGCTGCTGCTCGAGGATCTGGAACGCGATCCGGCGACCGTCGGGGCTCACGACGAACCGGACCAGCCCGTCGAACGGGACGAGCGAGCGTCCGGCCGGTTCCTCGACGTCGTGGACGACGAGCCGTTGGCCGTCGCCCTCGACCGACGCGTACACGAACGCTCGGCCGTCGGTCGTCCACACCGGCGCGAAGAACGTTCCCGGCCGGTCGGCGACCTTCGTGAGCGAGCCGTCGAGATCGATGCGTTCGAGCCGATCCTCGCCGACGTGCACGAGCAGTTGGTCGCCGCCCGGTCCCCACGAGAGGTAGAACGGCTGGCCGGTATCGAGCGGCGTGCCCCTGCCGCGCTCGGCCTCGACGATCCCGAGCTCGATGTCCATCTCCCGTCCCCCGAGGTACGCGATCCGCGACGACGTGGGGTCCCACGAGAGGTAGAAGGGGACGACCGCGGTCGTGGTCTCGGTGGGCCTCGCGCCCTGGTGCGTCGACGTCGCGACGATGGCATCGAGGGTCTGATCCTCGGTCGCCTCGACGAGGACCCACGCGACGCGGTCGCCGTCGGGGGACCAGGTCGGCTGGCGGACCTCGCTGAGGCCGGGCTCGACCTCGGCGAGCACGACCTCGCCCGAGCCGTCCGGGTTCACGGTGACGAGGTTGCCGATCGGGTCCAGGACGGCGAGGCGTCCGCCGAGTGCGGCGACGTCCGAGGGGACGGTCGGGATCGGGTCTCCGGTTGCCTCCTCGGACGGCTCGGGTGTCGCCGAGCCGCTCGTGGCGTCGATGTCCACGTCGGGGAGATCGCGTCGCTCCGGCTCGGACGTGCACGAGGCGGCCAGGACGAGCAGGGACGCGGCGAGCACGCCGATCGCCCGTGCGGTTCGGGGACCGCGGCGATGCCGCAGACCCAGGGTCATGGCTGCAGTCTCGGACGGGGGAGCCGATCGCGCAACGCTTGCCTCAGGCGGTCGGCCTCGGACCCGAGGCGCCGGGGTCGAGCCAGGCGAGGTCGAAGAGGCGCTCGTACTTGACGACGATGTCGCCCGCGACCCAGAGGTCGGCGGTCCATCCGGAGTCGAGCGCCGTGAAGCGCCAGTGCGACGCCGCGAACGTGCCGACGGGCGTCGCGACGTCCTCGTGGCCGATGAGCTCGTACCGCTGGCGGACGCGGCGGGGCTCGAGCGTGACCGCCTCGAGGAACAGGACGTCGATCTCGGCGTCGCCCGCGAGTCGGCGAACCGAGATCGCGTTCGTTGCGGGCGTGAAGTAGTCGAGGTGCAGATCGGGGCCGTACGGGATCTCGACGGGCTTGCGGTCCCGGTAGCCGGTCAGCGCGGCGCCGCCGGCACCCGGCTCGAGCAGGATGTCGTGCTCGCCGGTGTCGATGCGGAGACGCGCGATGCGCCAGTCGGCGTCGACCGCGACGTCGAACGTCTCCTCGTGGGGTGAGGGGTCCGTGGTTCGCACCTGGCTGAAGTAGCGCCAGCCCATGGGACCCGGGGCGCATCGGAACTCCTCGGTCCCGGCCGGCTCGCCATCGTCGCCGAGGACGTCGTAGCGACCGAAGGGCATCGCCAGAGAGCGTATCGATATGGCCCCGCCGTCCCTTCGCACCGCCAGCGCGATGCGATGCGCGATGGTATGCTCCATGCATGTCAGAGCAGATCGCTGTGCGCATCCCGTCGCCTCTGGCCGAGTCCCTCGAGGACCTCGTCACCCGCGGAACGTTCGAGACGAAGGCGGAGGCGATCAGGGTCGCGCTCGAGGCGCTCGTCGATGCGGAGCGTCGAAAGCGGGTCGGCGAGTCGATCGCGGACGGCTACCGCCGGATCCCTCAGGACGACGAAGACGTCGAGGCGGCGCGGGTCGCGGCCATCCGGTCCATCGAAGAGGAGCCGTGGTGACCGAGCCCGCGCAGGGCGAGGTGTGGTGGGGGGAGGCTCCGGACCAGAAGGGCCGGCCCTATCTCGTCCTCACTCGCGATGAGGCGATCCCGGTCTTGCGCACGGTCCTCGTCGCGCCGGTCACGAGGACGGTGCGTGGCATCCCCACGGAGATCCCGCTCGGCTCAGGGGAGGGCCTGCCGGCCGAGGGCGTCGCGACCTTCGACAACGTGCAGCCGTTCCCGAAGTCGATGCTCGTTCGCCGGCTCGGGACCCTCGCGCCGAAGCGCCGGAGCGAGCCGTCCGAAGCGCTCCGAGCCACCCTGGACTGCTGAACGCGCCGACGGATGGGCCGGGTGACCGAGGTCACCTCGCTCATGTGCCCCGGGTCCGTGCGTAGCCAGCCCGTCTGGAGGCACGCTCGCCGTGTCGTTTCCCGTAGGGGGGTGAGTGCGATGAGCGGGGAAGCAGCGATGACTCAGATCTCGACCGTCATCGAGCGCAGGTATCGCAAGGGGTTCGTCACGCCGGATCCCAGACAGGCCCGACATGCGGTCCGCACCTTGCGGGCGTCGCTCGACCGGCTCGACCTATCCGAGGACGCTCGTTCGCGGGCGGCGTGGGCGCTCGAGGAGATCCAGGTCGAGCTCCAGCTGCCCGATCCCGATCGAGGCGTGATCACGGCCCGGCTCGAGAGCTTGATCGAGCTGCTCGTCGATGCGGGGACGCTCGGCTCGACCGGGGCGTCGCTGATCCGTCCGATCCGCGCGATCGCGACCTGGCTGGGCCCGATCGCGGCCCCGCTCCTCGGCCGCCTGGCAGCCTGAGACGACGAGAAGGGACCCTGCGGCGTCTGCCGGCACTACGCTTGCGCGGTGCCAGCCGTGTCGGGGGGTCGCCGATGAAGATCGCCGAGCGCCTCCACCGGCTCGGCGAGCGGAGCATCGTCAACTCGTACCTCGTCGAGGACTCGGGCGAGGTGACGATCGTCGACGCGGGCATGGCCGGCCTCTACCGAGACATCCCGCGCGAGCTCGAGGCGATGGGGCGGACGGTCGCCGACGTGCGCGCGCTGGTGCTCACGCACGGACACGCCGACCACATCGGCTTCGCGGAACGCTTCCGCCGTGAGCGCGGGCTCCCGGTGTTGGTGCACGAGTCGGACGCCGCGCTCGCGCGGGGTGAGGTGCCGAACCCGTCGAAGGGGTTCGGCAAGACCCGGATGGGACCGCTGCTGGGGTTCCTCTGGTACGGGGCGTTGCACGGAGGTCTTCGGACGAAGAAGCTTCGGGAGGTCGCCACGTTCGGCGACGGCGCCACGCTCGACGTGCCCGGCAGCCCGCGCGTGATCCTTGTGCCCGGACACACCCCCGGGAACGCGGCGCTGCACTTCGCGTCACACGGGGCGGTCCTCGTCGGCGACGCGTTCGCCACGTACGCCGTCACGACCGGCGCTCGCGGCCCGCAGGTCGCGCCGTTCACCGCGGATGCGACCGAAGCGGTGGCGTCCCTGGTCCGCCTCGAAGGCATCGCCGCCGACCTCGTCCTCCCCGGCCACGGCGACCCCTGGACGGGCGGCATCGACGAGGCGATCCGACTGGTGCGCGAACGAGCCGCCACCGAGCGGTGATGTGGGACCGATCACCGTCGAGGATCTCGGCGGCCGGCGACACGCCTCCTCGCAGGGGGTCAGCGATCCTCGCGGACGATCCGGACGACGACCTCTGCGGCGGGAGCACCGGTCGACCTCTTCGACCGGAAACGACGAAGGACGAGGAACATCAGGACCGCCGACCCGATGAACATGCCGACCACGCTCTTCATGGAGCGGAGCGGGGCCGGCAGGCGCTCCTCGAGCTCCCGGAGGTCGAGCTCCAGCTGCGTGCGGGTCTCGTCGATCTCGATCACCTTGCGAGCTGCTGCCTCGCCCATCGGGCGTCCTCCTTCAGGGTCTCCTGCGTTCGCTCCGGCGTGGTCGGGGCGTTCTTGATCGCGTTGCGGCCGATCAGGGCGAGCGCGCCGGCGATCGCGACGAACGCTGCAGCAACGATCAGGTTGGCGGCCCACGCCGGCAGCACCAGCGCGAGCGCGACCGATCCCGCGGCCGCCGCGAAGCCGAGCGCGAACAGCGCCATCACGGCGGCTCCGGCCATCATGCCGGCGCCTTTCGCGCGGACCGACACGGCCTCGGTCATCTCGATCTTGGCCAGCTCGACCTGCTTGCGTACCAACGTGCGCGTGCCGTCGATGGCCGAGGTGATCACGGCGCCCAGCGGTCGCTTCGGCCGGGGCGGTGGTGGCCCGGAGGCTGTGGCGCCGGATGCTCCGTTCGAGGCGTTCTGCCCGACGCCTCCGTTCCCTCCGATCGGGTCGCTCACGGTCTCGATCCCTCCTTCCGCGCGCACGGAGCGATCCGCTCCGAGGCGCTCTCTCCGTCCCGTAGCTCCTCGTCAGGAGCTTGGGGGCCAGGCCGGCAGGGCGAGTCGCTCGCCCGTCGAGACTGATGCGTACTACATCCGGCCGGAGCCCGCACCTTCGGGGCTCGGCGGTTGTGATCGACGAGGAGGGCGGTGATGCACACGGCGGCTGTAGGCTGGCGCGATCGCCCGCCCGTCTGAACCGAACGCAACCACCACACCGCTTTCGAACGGCGACCTCGGAGAACTGCTCTGGAGCGCCTCCCGCGAGGAGGCCGACCACCGCCGACGGGCGCTGGCGCGAGCCTCGAGGGCATCGCGGTTCTGGCCGGAGGAGGCACGTGAGATCGCGGCCTCCGGCCGTCCGCTCACCGAACTGAGATCCGTCGGACCGTGGGTGGCCGCGCGGATCGAGGCGTGGTTCGAGGATCCTCCCCAGATCCCCGAGCCCGACGAGACGAAGCGCGGACTCCTCACCTACGCGGAGGTCCGCCGTACGCTCGACGCCGATCCGGCATGGGAGGCGAGCCCATGCGCCGACCTCCAGATGCACACCACATGGAGCGACGGCGGGCTGCCCCTCGAGGAGATGGTCGCGGCCGCGAGGTCCCTCGGACGGCCGTTCGTGGCCGTCACCGACCACTCGGAGGCGCTGACGATCGCGAACGGCATGACGCCCGACGAGCTCGCCGAGCAGGGGAACGTGATCGACGGGATGAACCGCGGATTCGAGGACGAGGGCGACGCGTTCCGGGTGTTCCGCTCCATGGAGGTCGACGTCTTCCCCGACGGCAAACTCGACATGGACGACGACTCGCTCGAGACGCTCGACCTGGTGCTCGGGGCGTTCCACTCCGCGTTGCGGTCGAAGGAGGACGAGACCGAGCGCTACCTCGCCGCCCTCAGGCAGCCGCGCCTGCACGTGCTCGCGCACCCGAAGGCGAGGATGTACGGCCGGCGGGCCGGCCTCGAGGCGGACTGGCGCCGGGTGTTCGCCGAGGCGGCGAGGCTCGGCAAGGCGGTCGAGCTCGACGCGACCCCGCCGCGGCAGGACCTGAACGTCGAGCTCGCGACGCTCGCACGGGAGGAGGGCGTGCAGTGGTTCTCGATCGGGAGCGATGCTCACACCGCGATGGAGCTCGAGTTCCTCCCGTTCGGGATGGCGACCGCCGCGCTCGCGGGGATCCCACGCGAGCGCATCCTCAATTATCGGGGGGTGGAGTTCGTCCGTTCGTGGGCGCGTGGTGGGCGTGCTTGATCCAGAGGCGTGCCCGAGCCCGTCTCGTGTTCCTCAGTCGTTCTGCGCTCGTGGGCGGACACCGACGGCAAGCGCCACCTGGGTGAGGTCCGAACGCATCGCATCCATAGAGGATTGGAGGGTGTCGATCCGGCCATCGAGGCGTGCCTCGAGCGTGTCGATCCGGCCATCGAGGCGTGTCTCGAGTCGATCGATCTTGCGATCGAGCGCTTCGAACTTCGACTGGAGCTTGCGGTCGAGCGCTTCGAAGCGGCCCCTGCCCAGCCAGGCGACGATCCCACCGACGACGGCAACCACCACTGCGTTGGTCGAGGCCACGAGCAGGTCCATCGTCTTCGCGTCCTCTCCGGGGGAGATGCCGCTCGGAAGTCCGAGGCTACATCGAGGACCGACGGTCGCGAAGCCTGAACCCCTAGGCCGATCGTTCGAGGTCCAGCTGGAGCAGCTCCCGCAGCCCAGCCCCTCCCGCTTCGGAGAGTGCTGCCGCTCGTCCCCGCCCCTGCCGTTCCACCCATCCGATCTCGAACAGCCGGTCACACAGCTCGGCGCCGAGCGCACCTGCCAGGTGCGAGCGGCGCTCGGTCCAGTCCTGGCACGCGAGCGCGAACACCCTCCGCCGCTCGCGCGCGGCGCCGACGTCCACGCTGATCGACCCGAGCAGGCGCTCGCCCTGTCCGGACACTACGAACCCGCCGTCCGCTCGCCGGAGCGCGCGGCGCGCGAGCAGGGCGTCGGTGATCTCCACGCCGAGTCGCCCGGCCAGGTGGTCGTAGCAGGTCCGTCCCTGCCGCAGGCGCTCGGCCGCCGAGGCGGCGGCAAGCGAGGACACGCGCCGGCGCGGCGCGATCACCGCGAGCGCCTCGATCGCCCGGGCGACCTCCGGCCGCGAGAGCCGGTACCGGCGT
>DATFEU010000155.1:0-2232 GCA_035250725.1 Actinomycetota bacterium | reverse complement strand
CTACGAGATCGCAGCGCGTCACGAGCTCGTCGTCACGAACGTGTTCCACGCGGGCGACGGCAACCTGCACCCGCTGCTCTCGTTCGACCGGCGCGAGCCGGGGACGCTCGAACGCGTGCTGGCCGCGAGCGAGGAGATCGTGCGCCTGTGCGTCGACGCCGGGGGGGCGCTCTCCGGCGAGCACGGGATCGGGCTCGAGAAGCGCGACTTCATGCCGCTCGTGTTCTCGGCCGACGACCTGTCGGCGCAGGCGTGCGTCCGGGGCGCGTTCGATCCGGCAGGGCGGATGAACCCGAGCAAGGTCCTCCCCGACGGGGCGCGGTGCGGCGACTTCGCGGCCGCGCGAGGCGACGACGCGGCCCGCGTCGTGTCGGACCTGCCGGAGGGCGCGTGGATCTGATCCACCCGGCCTCGACGGCCGAGCTCGTGGAGGCCGTCCGAGAGGCGAACGAGCGCCTGATCCGGCTCCTCGTCGTCGGCGGCCGCCGCCACGTCGACAAGGGCAACCCGAGCGACGTCGACGCCGAGCTGTGGACGACGCAGCTCGACCGCCTCGTCGCCTACCACCCGTCGGAGATGATCGCGGTCGTCGAGGCCGGGATGCGGATCGGCGCGCTGAACCGCCTGCTCGCGGACGGCGGGCAGGAATGGCCGTCCGACGCGCCGGAGGACGCGACCGTCGGCGGCGTGATCGCGAGCGGCGTCTCGAGCGCGCGGCGCCTGCGGATGGGTTCGCTCCGCGACACGGTCCTCGAGGCCGAGGTCGTCACCGGCGACGGCCGCCTCGTCCGCAGCGGTGCTCGAACCGTGAAGAACGTGACCGGCTACGACCTCCACAAGCTCGTCACGGGGTCGCTCGGGACACTGGCCGTGATCGCGAAGGTTGCGCTCAAGGTCCGCCCTCTGCCGAGGGCACGAAGGACGCTGCGGTTCGCGGGCGACCTCGGCCTGGCGCGGCGGCTCGTCGACGCGGTGCCGAGCGCGGCGGCGGTGCTCGCGATGCCGGGAACCGTAGAGCTGCGCCTCGAGGGGTGGCCCGAGGAGGCCGAGGAGGAGACTGCGCAGGCCTCGTCGGTCGCGGAGCTGACGGGATCCACCGACGACGACCCGTTCCCCTCGGCGGCGCCGTGGGACGCGAAACCGATCGTCGCCGAGGTCGCGGTGCCGCCCTCGCGACTCGATGCCGCCGTCACCGGCGAGGCATGGGGCGCGCTCGCCGGCGTGGGGATCGTCTGGGTCGGGCTCGACGGCGCGGATGACCTCGACGCGCTGCGCGAACGCGTTCGCGCGGCGGGCGGGATCGCGCCGGTGGTGAGGGGGCCGGGCGGGCTCGGTGACGAGCCGGTCGCGGCGGCCGAGGTCCACCGCAGGATCAAGGACGCGTTCGACCCGAACGAGATCCTCGCCCCGGGGAGAGGCTGGGCGGCCTGAGCGCTACGTGAACGCCTTGCGGAGGCGCTCGCCGGCCTCCTCGAGCGTCTCCACCTTCTTGCAGAACGCGAACCGCACGAGATGGCTGCCGAGCTCGGGGCGCGAGAAGAACGACGACCCCGGCACCACCGCGACGCCGACCTCTTTGGTGAGGTGGTGGGCGACCTCCACGTCGTCGCCGAGGCCGAGGTGCGACACGTCCGCCATCACGTAGTAGGCGCCGCGGACCGGATCCGCCTCGAAACCGGTCTCCTCGAGGATCCGGAGCAGCGTGTCGCGCCGTTCGAGGTACTCGAGCGCGAGCTGCTCGTAGAACGACTCGGGCATCGCGAGCGCGACCGCGCCGGCCTCCTGGAGCGGCGCCGGAGCAGCAACCGTGAGGAAATCGTGCACCGACCGGATCCCGCCGGTGAGCGCGTCCGGTGCGACGATCCACCCGACGCGCCACCCCGTGACCGCGTACGTCTTCGACAGCGCGCTGATCGTCACGGTGCGGTCCTCGAGGCCCGGAACGCTGCCCGGCGGCACGTGGCGGTGTCCGTCATACGTGATGCGCTCGTAGATCTCGTCGGTGAACACGACGGCGCCCCACTTCTGGCACAGACGCGCGATCACGTCGAGCTCGGCGCGCGAGAAGACCTTGCCGGTGGGGTTGTTCGGCGTGTTGATCACGATGCCCCGCGTGTGCTCGTTGAACGCCGCCTCGAGCTCGCGTTCGTCGAACGTCCAGTCCGGCGGCGCGAGCGTCACGGTCTTCGGCACGGCACCGCACAGGATCGTGTCGGGCCCGTAGTTCTCGTA
>DATFEU010000149.1:0-16379 GCA_035250725.1 Actinomycetota bacterium | reverse complement strand
GTCGTCGCCGAACCCCTCCTGCCACACGCTCTTGATCGACACGGCTCCACGGCCGAACACGTCCGCGATCTCGGCGAGCGCGCCCGGGCGATCCTCCACGCGGAGCAGGATGTAGTACTGGCCGGTCATCTCCTCCATCGGCCGGATCGTCCGCTCGAGGAAGCACGTGCACCCGACGCCGCGGGCGCCGACCGAGAGGTTCCGCGCGACGCTCACGAGGTCGCCGACCACCGCGGTCGCCGTGGCGTCGCCGCCCGCGCCGGGGCCGTAGAACATCAGCTCGCCGACGTGTGGCCCCTGGACGAACACCGCGTTGTGGGCGTCGCGCACCGACGCGAGCGGGTGCGCCGCCGGGATCATCGCAGGGTGGACGCGGGCCGCGATCCGCTCGTCGTCACCCATCTCGGCGATCGCGAGCAGCTTCACGACGTAGCCGAGGCGCCTCGCGTACTCGATGTCCTCCGGGGTCACGTTCGCGATGCCCTCGCGGTACACGTCGCTCGCGACCACCCGGGCGTTGAACGCGATCGATGCGAGGATCGCGCACTTGGCGGCCGCGTCGTCGCCCTCGACGTCGGCGGCGGGATCCGCCTCCGCGTACCCGAGCCGCTGCGCCGCGGCGAGCGCGTCGGCGTAGTCGCTGCCCTCATGGGTCATCCGCGTGAGGATGAAGTTCGTGGTGCCGTTCACGATCCCGAGCACCTTGACGAGGCGCTCGCCCGTGAGCGATTCCTTCAGCGGCCGGATCAGCGGGATCCCGCCGCCCACGGCGGCCTCGAAGTAGAGGTCGAGGCCCTTGGCGTCCGAGGCGTCGAACAGTTCGCGACCCCGGTTCGCGAGCAGCTCCTTGTTGGCGGTAACGACCGGCTTCTCACGGTCGAACGCAGACATGATCAGCGAGCCGGCGGGCTCGGATCCGCCGATCAGCTCGCAGACGATGTCGACGTCGGGGTCGTCGATCACCGCCATCGGGTCGGCGAGGAAGACCTCCGGGCCGAGCGGGACGTCGCGCGTCTGAGCGGGGTCGCGCACCGCCACCGAGGTGATCTCGAGTCGGCAGCCGGCTCGCCGTGCGATGTCCTCCCGGTGCTCGTGGAGGAGGCGCGCGACGGCCGACCCCACGGTCCCGCAGCCCAACAGCCCCACCCGAAGGACCCGCTCGCTCATCCGCCCCTCCGCATGCCCCTGCTCGCTCGAACCCTACCCATCGCGGCATCGCCGCAGCACGCGGCGGTCACGGCTCCACGCGCTCCATCGACTCCGGCGCCGAGACGCCGAGGAGCCCGAGGACGTTGCCGATCACCTGCTTCGTCGCTCGTGAAAGCCAGAGGCGGGCCTGCGTGAGCTCGGCGTCGTCCGAGAGCACCGCGCACTCCGTGTAGAAGCGGTGGAACCGTGCCGCGAGGTCCTGCGCGGCATGGGTCAGCCGGTGGGGTGCCCGCAGCTCTGCCGCCGAGGCGATCTGGGCCGGCACGTCCGCCAGGCCGCGCAGCAGATCGATCTCGGCCTCGTGCTCAAGCCGGGAGAGCACGGCCTCCTCGATCGGTCGAAGCTCGACGCCGCGCTCGGCCGCCTTGCGCAGGATCGAGGCGATCCTCGCGTGCCCGTACTGCACGTAGTACACGGGGTTCTCGAGCGACCGGCGCTTCACCTCCTCGATGTCGAACCGCATCGTGGCGTCGCTGCTGAACATGAGCAGGTGGAACCTGGCGGAGTCGGCGCCGACCTCATCGATCAGCTCGTCCAGGCTGACGAACGAGCCGGCCCGCTTGCTCATCGGCACCGGCTCGCCGCCGCGCAGGAACGAGACCCACTGGTAGATCACGATCTCCACGTGGTCGGGGTCGTAGCCGAGCGCCTGCGCGGTGCCGCGCACGCGGGCCACGTGTCCGTGGTGGTCCGCTCCCCAGACGTAGACGAGGTGCTCGAAGCCGCGCTCGAACTTGTCGATCACGTACGCGGCGTCGGCGCCGAAGTACGTGTGCGATCCGTTCGAGCGGATCAGCGGGCGATCCTTATCGTCGCCGTACACCGTGGACCGGAACCAGACGGCGCCCTCCGCGTCGTACGCCGAGCCGGAGGCGCGGAGCCGGTCGACCGCAGCGGCGATCTCGCCCTTCTCCTCGAGGACCCGCTCGTGCAGGTAGCTGTCGAACGAGATCCCGAACCGCTCGAGCGTGCGGCCGATCTGCGCCAGGGCGCGGTCGGCTCCCTCGTGTTGGAGGCGCGCGAGGCGCTCGGCGGGCGGGAGGTCGGCCAGACCCGGACCGTGCGTCTCCAAGATGTCCCGGGCGAGGTCGACCACGTAGTCGCCGTGGTACCCGTCCTCCGGCACCTCGGCCGCTCGCCCGAGGAGCTGGAGATACCGGGCCTCGACCGACGCGCCGAACCGATCCATCTGCCCGCCCGTGTCGTTGAAGTAGTACTCGCGCTCGGCCGACCAGCCCGTCGCCTCGAACAGACGGGCGAGCGCGTCCCCGAGCACTGCGTTCCGGGCATGTCCGACGTGCAGGGGGCCGGTCGGGTTCGCGCTCACGAATTCCACCTGCACCCGGCGGCCGGTCGGCTCGGCGCGGCCGTATGCGTCGCCGCGCTCGGCGATCTCACGGAGCACGGACGTGAACGAGTCCACGGTGAGGCGGATGTTGATGAACCCCGGCCCGGCCGCCTCGGCAGACCGGATCGGGGGCGACGAGGGGAGGCGCGACACGAGGAGCTCGGCCACCTCGCGGGGCGGCCGGCCGGACTTCGAGGCCACGACGAGCGCGATGTTCGTCGCGTAGTCGCCATGCTCCTTCTGTCTCGGCCTCGAGAGCTCCACCTCGGGCAGCTCGCCGGACAGCCCGAGCTCCGGAGCCGCGGCGGCGAGCGCGTCTGCGATCAGCGAGCGGACCTGCTCCTCGATCATGGGCGGGAAGCGTAGCCCACGCCCGACGGTCGGCCGATGATGCGTTGCTACACTCCGGCTCGAGCCCTCGTAGCTCAGGGGATAGAGCGCCGGCCTCCGGAGCCGGGTGCGCAGGTTCGAATCCTGCCGAGGGCACCCGACACCCGGAGGTCCGAGGCGTTGAAGCGACTCCTACTGATCCGACACGCGAAGTCGAGCTGGGACGATCCCGCCCTTGCCGATCACGAACGCCCGCTCGCGCCGCGCGGGCAGAAGGCCGCCGAGCGGATCGCCGAGCACCTCGCCGGGCCCGACACGGAGGTCGACCTCGTCCTGTGCTCGTCGGCGCGACGGACGCGCGAGACGCTCGAGCTCCTGGCGCCCGTGTTCGAAGGAGCGGAGGTGCTCGTGGAGGACGGCCTCTACGGCGCGAGCGCCAGCGACCTGACCGACCGCCTCCGTACGGTCCCGGAGGCCGTCGGGTCGCTCGCGCTGATCGGCCACAACCCCGGCATCCAGGACCTCACCATCGAGCTCGCCCGGGACGGCCCCGACGTCGGACGGGCGCTGAAGAAGTTCCCGACCGCGGCGGTCGCCCTGCTCGAGTTCGACGCGCCCTGGTCCGAGCTCGCCGATGGGTCCACACGGCTCGTAGCGTTCACGGTGCCGAAGGACCTGGGGTGACCCCGGGGCACGGTGGACCAGGCCTCTCGGAGACCGACCTCGGAGCCGACCCGGTCGCCCGGTTCCTCGCATGGCAGGAGGAGGCCCGGGCGGCGGGGATCGCGTTCCCCGAGGCCGCCGCGCTCGGCACGGCGGACGCCGACCGACGCCCGGCCGTGCGGTACGTGCTCGTGAAAGCCGTGGACGAACGTGGCTTCACGTTCTTCACGAACCGCGAGAGCCGCAAGGCGCGTCATCTCGCCGAGAACCCGAACGCGGCCCTCGCGTTCTACTGGCGCGAGGTCGACCGACAGGTCTGCGTGACCGGTGCGGCAGCCCCGATCGCGGACGACGAGTCCGCGGCGTACTTCCGCACCCGGCCGCGCGAGGCGCGCATCGGCGCGTGGGCCTCGATGCAGAGCCGGCCCGTGGGGTCGCGCGAAGAACTCGACGCGGCGTACGCCGCGGCGGCCGCGCGGTTCCCGGACGACGATGTTCCGCTCCCGCCGCATTGGGGTGGCTACCGGCTCGAGCCCGACGCGATCGAGTTCTGGAAGGGCCGCGAGCACCGCCTCCACGACCGGTTCCGCTACACGCGCGAAGGAGCAAGCTGGCGGCTCGAACGCCTGTGGCCGTGAGCCACTGCTATCGTCGGCGGCCATGAACGCCGAGGAGCTCCGCGCCGCCGTCGCCGAGGACATGCCGCGCATCGTCGACGAACTGTCGCGGCTGGTCCGGATCCCCTCGATCGCGTTCCCCGGGTACGACGGCGCCCCGGTCCGATCCTCGGCTGAGTCGAGCGCCGAGATCCTGGAGTCGGGCGGCTTCACCGGCGTCCGGCTGATCGAACTCCCCGACGGCGTCGAGCATCCCGCGGTCTTCGGCGAGATCCCGGGTCCGGACGACGCGCCGACCGTCCTGTTCTACGCCCACCACGACGTGCAACCCGAGGGACCGCTCGACGAATGGACCACCCCGCCGTTCGAGCCCGAGGTCCGCGACGGCCGGCTGTTCGGTCGCGGCTCCGCCGACGACAAGTGCGGCATCGTCCTCCACGCCGCGGCGGTTCGGGCCTGGGGCGGCCGCCCGCCCGTCGGCGTGAAGGTGATCGTCGAGGGCGAGGAGGAGGCGAGCACCGCACACCTTCCGTTCCTGATCGAGGGCCATCGCGACCTGCTGGCCGCCGACGTGATCGTGGTGGCCGACGGCGGGAACTGGCGGAACGGGGTCCCGGGCCTCGAGACCAGCATCCGGGGCGTGGTCGACTGCCGCGTCACCGTCCGCGTCCTCGACCTCGCGGTGCACAGCGGGGCGTTCGGCGGGCCGATCCCCGACGCGCTCTCGAGCCTCTCCAGGATCCTGGCCACGCTGCACGACGAGGCGGGCAATGTCGCGATCGAGGGACTGTCCGACCAGACCTGGGAGGGCGTCCAGATGAGCGAAGAGGAGCTCCGCCAGGAGGCCCCGCTTCGCCCCGGCGTCCGGCTGCTCGGCGAGGGGTCGATCGCCGAGCGCCTGTGGTCCAAGCCGGCCGTCGCCGTCCTCGGGATCGACGCGCCGCGCGTCCGGGAGGCCTCGAACCAGCTCGTCCCGGTCGCGACAGCCAAGATCAGCCTCCGCATCGCTCCGGAAGAGGATCCGCACCGCGCCCGCGACCTCTTGCGTGACCACCTGCTCGAGCATGCGCCGTGGGGCGTCGACGTCATCGTCGACCACGGGGAGGCGGGCCACGGCCTCCGCCTGCGCAACGACGGCCCGGCGTTCGACGCGATGCGGCGCGCGATGGAGGAGGCCTACGGACGACCTCCGATCGAGAGCGGCAGTGGCGGCTCGGTGCCGCTCGTCCCCGTGCTCGCGCGGACGTTCCCCGAGGCGGAGATCCTGATCCACGGCCCCTCCGACGAGAAGAGCCAGTACCACTCGATCGACGAGAGCGTGGATCTCGGCGACCTCGAGCGAGCGAGCCTCTCGCAGGCGCTGCTGCTCGCGGAGCTCGCCCGCGACTGAACGCGGGTATCGGCTAGGCTCGAAGCGTGGACACGAACCTTTCACCCGACCTTCCCGAGGTTCCCGCTCCGCCCGCCGAGGCGAGCGAGGAGTCGATCACGGAGCCGGCGAAGCTGCTCCGGATCGCGAGCATGGTCCGGGAGTTGCTCGAGGAGACGCGGCAGGCGTCGCTCGACGAACCCGGGAGGATCCGCCTCCGCCAGATCTACGAGCGCGCGATCGGCGAGCTCTCCGAGGTCCTGTCGCCCGACCTGAAGGACGAGCTCTCGACGCTCGCGCCGCCGATGCAGGGCGTGCCGACCGACGCCGAGATCCGCGTCGCCCAGGCGCAGCTCGTCGGCTGGCTCGAGGGCCTGTTCCACGGCATCCAGGCGGCGTTGTTCGCACAACAGGCCGCTGCGCGGGCGCAGTTCGAAGAGCTGCGACGGCGAGGACTCCCCGCGGGGCATGCGCCTCAGGACCCCGGAGCCGACAGGAACCCCGGGCAGTACCTGTAACGCACCGTTACGGCACCGCCGCCTCCGCCTGCGCGTTCGCGGCCGCGGCGGAGACGTCCGGGCCACCGGCCATCCGCTGCGCGATGTACACGGGGATCAGCATGATGATCAGCACCGCGATCGCGACCACGTTCACGACCGGCCGGTTGTGCGGCAGTCGGAGGTTGTTGTAGATGAACTTCGGGATCGTGAGCGTGCTCCCGGCCGTGAAGTTCGTCACCACGATCTCGTCGAACGACAGCGCGAACGCGAGCAGCGCGCCCGCGATCACCGCGGTTCGGATCGACGGGAACGTCACGTAGCGGAAGGTCTGCCACCCGTCCGCGCCGAGATCCATCGAGGCCTCGACCAGCGAGGTCGGGGTTCTGCGGAGCCGGGCGATCACGTTGTTGTAGACGACCACGATGCAGAAGGTCGCGTGGGCGATCACGATCGTGAGGACGCCGAACGGCACCCCGAGGACGTTGATCGTGGAGTTCAGCGCGATCGCGGTCACGATCCCGGGGAGCGCGATCGGCAGCACCAACAGGAACGACACCGAGTTGCGGCCGAAGAAGCTGAACCGGTGGACGGAGAACGCGGCCGCGCTCCCGAGCAGCAGCGCGACGAGCGTGGCGACCGAGGCGAC
The DNA here is from genome assembly GCA_035250725.1 of Actinomycetota bacterium. GTDB lineage: Bacteria > Actinomycetota > UBA4738 > UBA4738 > HRBIN12 > DASSJM01. The sequence goes on along the minus strand of DATFEU010000149.1, from coordinate 9,697 downwards.
CGTGAGCGAGTTCGCGAGCGCCTCTCGCACGTCGGGCGATCGCCACGCGATCCCGAACCATTTCAGCGTGTAGTCCGAGATCGGCCACGCCTGGGCGACGCTGTCGTTGAACGCGTACATCACGACGACGACGAGCGGTATGTACAGGAACGCGAGCGTGAGCACCGTGCCGACCTTGATCAGGATCCGCGCCGCCCTCGACTCCATGGCTAGAGCGCCTCGAACGCGCCGGCCCGCTTGGCCAGCAGCAGGTAGATCGCCATGATCGCGACGGGGACCATGGCGTACGCGGCCGCGAACGGGATGTTCCCCGCCACGCCGACGTTGTCGAAGATCACGTTGCCGATGAACTGCGTGTTCCCCACGAGCTCGGGCGCGATGTAGTCCCCGAGCGTCAGCGAGAACGAGAAGATCGACCCCGCCACGATGCCCGGCAGGATCAAAGGGAAGACGACGCTCTTGAACGTGGTCCAGCCCTTGGCCCCGAGGTCGTTCGACGCCTCGAGGAACGAGCCGGGGATCCGTTCGAGCGCGGCGTAGATCGGCAGGAGGGTGAACGGCAGCCAGAGGTAGACGAAGGTCAGCCACACCGACCAGTTCGACCGGCCGAGCTGGAGGGAGCCCGCACCGGTGAGCTCGACGAACCAGTTGAGGAACCCGTTCGGCGTGAGGATCGTCTTCCACGCGAAGATCCGTACCAGGTAGTTGGCCCACAGCGGCAGGACGACGGCGATCAGTAACGCGTTGCGCAGCCGCGGCGTCGCCAGACGCGCCGCGTAGTACGCGAGCGGGAACGACAGCACGACGTCGGTCACCGTCACCGCGAGCGCGATCCCGACGGTGCGGAGCGTGATCGTCCGGTACACGTCCGTCGACCAGAGCTCCTGGAAGTTGGCGAGCGTGAACCCGCGCACGATCTCCGAGGTGAAGACGTCGAGGTGCCAGAAGGCCGTCACGAAGAGCACGACCAGCGATCCCAGGTAGATGACGACGAACCAGGCGAGGGGTGCGCCCAGCGACAGCGACAGCTTCGTCCCCGGATGCCGGAATAGGAACGCCGACGTCCGACGCACCGCGCCGGCGTCGCCGCGTTCAGCCGAGACCGCCACCCGGTTCCCTCACCTCCACCATGTGGAGAGCCCCGGGGTGGCTCCCCGGGGCTCCCCTTCCGTCCCGAGCGGCGCTACGCGCCGCGGATCTCCGTCCAAGCCTGCGTCCACTCGGAGTAGTCGATGCAGACCTCGCCTCGGTCATCGCCGCAGTCGACCGTCGGCGTCTTCCACAGGTACAGCGAGTTCAGGAACTCGGCGTCACCGCACTTGCTGTAGCGAAGCGTGTCCACGAGCGCGTCGAACCCCTCACCCGGGTACGCATCGTTCAGGAACGCGCGGATCTCGTCGCAGGACCCGACGTTGCTCCCGGCCGCGCCGTAGTACACGGCGACCTCCGCCTGTACCTCGGGCTGCATCGTCCAGTCCATCCACATCAGCATGCAGTTCGGGTTCGGCGCATTGGCCGAGATCATCCACGTGTCCGCCCACCCGGTCATGCCCTCGGAGGGCTCGACCGCGTCGACCGGAGCGTCGAGCTCCGTCAGGCTGAAGTTCACGGGCCACGCGGTTCCGATCACCATCGACCCGTCGACGAACCCGTCGATCTCGTCCGTGTAGAGCGCCCAGTAGCTGCTGATCAGCTCGGACTGTTGCTGCAGCAGCGCCACGGCCGCGTCGAACTGCTCCTGGTCGAGCTCGTACGGATCGTTGATGCCGAGGCTCGGGTCGGTCGCCATCAGGTACATCGCCGCGTCGGCGATGAAGATCGGCGAGTCGTACGCGGTCACCTGTCCCGCGTAGGGCGAGTCGGCCGCCCACGTGTCTCCCCAGCTCGTCGGGGCCGGACTGACGACCTCCGTGTTGTACATGAGGAAGTTCGGCCCGTACATGTACGGCGTTCCGTACACGGTGCCGTCGACGACGTAGTGGGCGTTGTTCGTCCCGCCGTCCGGGTTGAGCGGCGCGATCACGTTCGCGAACTCGGGGAACAGCGCCGGGTCGACGGCCCCCACGTCGCCGCCGGCGATCAGTCGGTTCGACGAGTCCCCGGACGCCGACACGCCGTCGTAGACAGAGCCGCCACCCTGGCGCATCAGCGTGACCATCTCGTCCGAGGTGTCGGCGTAGGTCACGTTGACCTGACACCCGGTCTCGTCCTCGAACGGCGTCACCCAGTCGAAGTCCTCGTAGCCCTCGGTCGTGCCGTCCTCCGTGTAGCCGTGCCAGGCGATCAGCTCGAGCGCTCCTTCGCCCTCACCGATCTCCGAATAGGTGACGGCCGGCTCACCGCCGTCGTCTCCTCCGTCACCGCCGTCGTCGCCGCACGCGGCCGCCACCACCGCGAGCATCGACAGGACGGCGAACCATGTTCGCGCCTTCCGCATCAACTTCCCCCCTCTGGGTCAACGGACCCATCCTCCGAACCCCCGGCCCCCTCGACCGGGCGGTTGTTCCGTCGATCCCAGACCAGGCGAACGGCCTTGCCGCGAACCTGGAGGGCCTCCATCGAGGACGTGGTGAGGTTCTGCTGCATCACCACCAGCTCGCCGCCCACGTCCAACGGAACGATGTACCGGGTCACCGCGCCGAGGTACACGACCTCGCGCACGTGCCCCGTCGCCGTGCACTCGTCGGGCCGAGCCTCCTGATCGGGTTCGACCAACGAGATCTTCTCCGGGCGGATCGTGAACGGGTGCGGGTCGCCCGCCACCGCTCGCGCCGCCTCCCCTTCGAGCACGTTCGACGTCCCCACGAACCCGGCGACGAACCCCGTCGACGGGCGCTCGTACACCTCGGCCGGCGTCCCGACCTGCTCGATCCGGCCCTGGTTGAACACCGCGAGCCGGTCGCTCATCGTGAGCGCCTCCTCTTGGTCGTGCGTCACGTACAGGAACGTGAGCCCGACGCGCTGCTGGATCTCCTTCAGCTCGATCTGCATCGCCTGGCGAAGCTTGAGGTCCAGGGCGCCGAGCGGTTCGTCCAGCAGGAGCACCTTCGGACGGTTGACGAGGGCCCGGGCGAGCGCGACCCGCTGCCGCTGGCCGCCCGAGAGCTGATTGGGCTTGCGTTCGGCGAACGAAGAGAGCTGCACCATCGCGAGCGCGTCGTCCGCCCGCTCGCGCCGTTCGCCCCTGGCCACCCGCTTGACCTTCAGTCCGTACTCGACGTTGTCCTGCACGGTCATGTGCGGGAAGAGCGCGTAATCCTGGAAGACGGTGTTCACGTCGCGCTCGTAGGGGGCGAGCCGGGTGACGTCCTCGCCGTCGAGCAGGACCTGCCCCGCGGTCGGCGACTCGAAGCCCGCGATCATCCGCAGGCACGTGGTCTTTCCCGACCCCGACGGGCCGAGCATCGAGAAGAACTCCCCCTCGCCGACCTCGAGGTCCACGCCGTCGACGGCGACGACGTCCCCGAACTCCTTTCGGACCCCTCGGAGCGCCACCGCCGCCCGGGCGTCGCCCGGCGACCGGGCGACCTCGACCGATGCTTCCGCCTGCGCCAATCCCCCTCCGAGGTGTTCGGTTCCGTTCGGAACCGCGCCATCTTGAACGGTCGCCCCCGGCCAGGCAACCCAGCGAGGCGGCGGCGATCGCTATGGTCCGGGGCTGCGTGCCTCCGCCGAGCTCCGGCGCCGGAGCCCGGCCGCCAGCCCCGAGGTGAGGTCGCCGACGATGCCCGGTCCTTCGAAGACGAGACCCGTGTACACCTGCACGGTCGTCGCGCCGGCCTCCAGGCACGCGAGGGCGTCGGAGCCCGTGAGGATCCCGCCGCTGGCGTTGATCGGGAGTGCTCCACCCGTCTCCCGGACCACGTCCTCGACGATCGCGAGCGTGCCCTCGAACAGCGCGCCGCCGGACAGCCCGCCCGAGCCGGACGCCAGCCTCGCGTCGCGGACGGGGAGCGTGTTCGAGCACGTGAGCCCGTCGGCGCCGCCCGCCTGCGCGATCCGCGCGAGCGCGAGCACCACCTCGCGCTCGATCGCGCTCCGGAACGGTGGAAGCTTGACGAACAGCGGCGTGGTTCGCCGTTGACCGAGTTCGCGGAGCACCGTCGCGAGGTGTTGCTCGTTGTCGCGATCGCGCCCCCACGAGACGTTCGGGCAACTGGCGTTCAGCTCGACGGCGTCCACGTGCGGCTCGAGCAGCGCATGCGTCTCGAGCACGTCGACGAGGTCCTCGTCCGCGATGCTGGCGAACCGCGGCGAGGTTCGACGCGTCGACCCGAGCGTCCGAGCCGCCGCCTCCGCACCCGGGTTGGGCAGCCCCATCGCGTTCGTCATCGAGGCCCGGCGCCCGTAACGGACGATCCGGGGGCTGGGGTTGCCGTCACGACGCCGGCGCGTGAACGTCCCGCCGACGACGTAGCCGAACCCGAGCCGTCCGAGCGTGTCGAGCCTCGACCCGCGCTTGTCGAATCCCGCCGCGAGGCCGACGGGGTTGGCGAGCTCGATCCCCGCGAGCCGGACGCCGAGCGCGGGATCCGGGTCCGCGCCGCCGAGCCGTTCCCACGGCAGCGGCAGGCCGAGCATCGCGTGTGCGACCTGATGCGCCGACTCGGGGGGAAGCGCGAAGAACAGCGGCCTCGCGATCGCGCGGTACCAGCTGATCCGCCTCTCGATCCCTTGGCCCATCGGCACCCTATGCTACGCGCCATGCCCGACGACCTCGCGGAACGACTGGTCGCCGCGTCCGAGCTTCACGGCGACTTCGTCTTGTCCTCCGGCCGCCGGTCGAGCGTGTACTTCGACAAGTTCCGCTTCCTCACCGACCCGGAGCTCCTCAAGGACACGGCGAAGGCCGTGGTCGCGCTGCTCCCCGAGGGGATCTCGCATCTCGCCGCGCCGGAGGGAGCCGCCACGCTCCTGGTCGCGGCCGTCGCCCTCGAGACCGGGCTGCCGATCGCCGTGGTCCGCAAGGAGCCGAAGTCGTACGGGACGATGTCGCAGATCGAGGGCCAGGCTCCGCCCGGCGCCGAGCTCGCCTTGATCGAGGACGTCTCGACCACCGGCCACCAGGTCCACGCTGCCGCGAAGGTGCTCGAGGAAGCGGGGTGCCGGATCGGGATCGTGGTGCTCGCGATCGACCGCGGCGGCGCGGGACACCTGCGCGATGCCGGCTACTGGGTGAGATCGATCGTCGAGGTCGAGCCCGGCGACTGAGGCTCGTGCCGTCCCGTCCTACAGGACGGGCGTCAGCTTCGCGTCGGCGGGCATCTCGCAGCGCCAGATCTGCAGACGCCAGAGCAACCGGCTGCCGCGCGAATGGAGGTCGACGAGGCCCTCCTTCATCATCTGCGCGACGGCCTTCGACCTCGCGACGACGTCCGGGAGCGGAAGCTCGCGCTGGAGCAGCGACTGGAGGTTGGCCGCCCCGAAGATCCTCCGGGCGACCTCGAGGATCCGGCCCTCGGCCTGCAGCGTGCCGGTCGGGAGGAAGAGCTTCCCGCCCGGGACGAGCGACCCGTTGGAACGGATGCTCTCGAGCATCGCCGCGGGGAGCTCGGCGCCGGTCGGACCTCCGGCCCGCCCGTCGGGGAACCAGCCGGACACGGCCGCGATCTCGTCCGGGATGCCCGAGACGTCGCCGATGATGACGTTCGCCTGCACGTCCCGGACGGGTTCGAGCAGGTTCCCCACCCGGAACTCAACGCGGTCGTCGAGCCCCAGCGTCTCGGCGTTCCTCCGTGCGATCTCGACCGCCTGGGGGGACAGGTCGACGCCGTAGACCCGGGCGGCGCCGAGCCTGGCCGCCACGAACGAAAGCACGCCGCTGCCGCATCCCACGTCGATCACGACGTCCCCGGGCTCGATCTCGAGCGCGTCCGCGAGGGTCCGGCTCGTGTGCGTGGGGGCGAACACCGTCGGATCGACCGCGATCTCGAAGGGGCCGGTCCGGCCCTTCCATTCGAGCACGCCGGAACCCGTCTGGTCAGCCATGGTGACCATCGTGGCCGCGGGAGGCGGGACCGTCAACCTCCAGGCACGAAGGTCACATGACCGGAGGTTCGAACGCCGCGGCCTCGCCGGGCCTCACGCGGCCCTTCTCGACGGCGTCCGCGAGCGTTTCCGCGGAGGTGGCCACACGCGTCGTGTCCACGCCCCGGTGGCTCCTCGGGTACCCGCGGAGCCGACCCGCCCCCCTCCGGAGCAGCTTCGAGGCGCCATGAGCGTTCCCTCGAAGCAGGTGCACGTACCCCGCGCCGAGTTGCGACAGCCCCTTGTAGAACTCGGCGTCGGGCGTGTCCCGAGCCTGTTTCCAGGCGGTCTCCCAGGCCTCGTGCGCCGGGAAGAAGCGTCCGGCGTTCAGGTGCTCGCGGCCCAGGCGGTCGTTCTCCTCGAGCGGGAGCGCGTCGAAGTCCTCGAGGTGCAAGGTGTTCTCGGCGTCCCACGCCTGAGGCCTGCCGAGATGGTCCCGCGGTCGTCGTGGCTTGTTCCGCGTCTCGGTCGGGCGGCCGGTCTTGCCTCGGGCCTCGTCGCGCATGCCGTCATCGTAGCGACGCGTTGCTGGCGTACGCATTTCGCGGCCGATACCCTGGCCGCATGGATCCCGCCGGCTCGCGCGAGGACCCGCCGGCATCATCGGCGCCCGAGGAACACACGGTTCCACCGGCGCGCGATGAGTCGACCTTGACCCACGCCCAGGCGCGTGGTGCCGAGGAGGTCGGCAGGCCACCCGGCGAGAGCACCGGGTTGCCGCCGTGGATCCCTCGCCTCCTGCTCGCCGTCGTGATCACGGCGTTCGCCGCGTACGCGACCTTCAGCCTGATCCGGCAGCTCCAGCAACTGCTCCTGTGGCTCGTCGCTGCCCTGTTCCTGTCCTTCGCGCTCGAGCCGGCGGTGAATTGGTTGGTAGGCCGCGGATGGCGCCGTGGAGCGGCGGCGGGCGCGGTGATGGCCGGCCTCGCGCTCCTCGGACTGTTCTCCGTCGCGTTGATGGTCCCGCTCGTGATCGATCAGGTCCAGGAGCTCGTCGAGCGGCTGCCCGGCTGGCTGGACCAGGCGAGCGTCTACACGGAGCGGTGGTTCGACGTGGAGCTGACGAGCGAGAAGATCCTCGAGAACATCGCGAGCGCGCAGGCCGACGTCCAAGGCATCGCCGCGAACGTCGCGTCGGTGGGCGCCTTCCTCCTCGGCCTGATCTTCCAGGTGCTCACGATCGGGCTGTTCACGTTCTATCTGGTCGCCGACGGTCCGCGGTTCCGTCGTGGCGTCTGCTCCATCCTGCCTCCCCGGCGGCAGCACGAGGTCCTCGCGGCCTGGAACGTCGCGATCGACAAGACCGGCGGCTACCTGTACTCGCGACTGCTGCTCGCGTTGGTGAACGCGGCGTTCACGTTCGCGGTGCTGACGGCGCTCGGCGTGCCGTTCGCCGTTCCCCTGGCGCTCTGGCAGGGGTTCGTGTCGCAGTTCATCCCGGTGGTCGGGACGTACATCGCCGCCGCCGTTCCGCTGCTCGTCGCGCTGCTGGGGGACCCGTGGGATGCCCTGTTCTTCCTGATCTTCGTGCTCGTGTACCAGCAGATCGAGAACTACCTCCTCGCGCCGCGCATCACCGCGAAGACGATGCAGCTCCACCCCGCCGTGGCGTTCGGCGCCGCCCTCGCCGGCGGCGCGATCAGCGGGCTGATCGGCGCGTTCATGGCCCTTCCCGCCGCCGCGGTGATCCAGGCGACCGTGTCGACCTACCTGAGACGCCACGAGGTCGTCGAGACCGAGCTCACGCGCGAGGACGAGGAAGAGGACGACGAGGCGGAGGAGGCGATGAAGGCGGCCGGGGAAGATGGCGGCGAGCGGCGCCCGTACGGCATCCTCGGCAGGGTCTCGGGCAAGCTCCGCCGGGACGAGGGCTGACGCAGAAGCGGGTAGCCTCCCCGGATGACCTCACGAGAGCTGTCCGAGCCGGGGCTGCCCGAGCAGGACCGCACGACCAAGGAGCGGCTGCCCGCGCTCACGTCGTTCGTCCGACGGATGCGCCGCCGCCGCACGGCGATGGTGCCACACCCCGGCCCGACCGACGAGGAGCAGCCGTTCGGCGGCAAGTCTGGCGCGCTCCGTGCGGCGATCTTCGGCGTGAACGACGGACTGGTGTCGAACCTGTCGCTGATCTTCGGCGTGGCCGGGGCGGCCGGGGTGGACCACGACGTCCTCGTCGTGGCCGGCGTCGCCGGGCTGCTGGCCGGCGCGTTCTCGATGGCCTCCGGCGAGTACATCTCGGTCCGCGTGCAGCGCGAGGTGTTCGAACGTCTGATCCATCTCGAGGCGCACGAGATCGACTCAGAACCGGAGGAGGAGCGCGAGGAGCTCGCCGAGCTCTACGCACGAAAGGGGATCCCCAGGAACGTCGCGCAGACGATCGCGACGGAGCTGATGAGGGACCCCGAGGTCGCGCTGCAGACCCACGCGCGCGAGGAGCTCGGGCTGGATCCGGACGAGGGGCTTGGATCGCCGGTCGCCGCGGCGGGGTCATCCTTCGTCGCGTTCGCGTTCGGAGCCTTCGTGCCGCTGCTTCCGTTCCTCATCTCGTCGGGATCCGGCGCCGTCGTCGCGTCGGCGGTGCTCTCGGGCATCGCACTGTTCGCGGTGGGCGCGGCGATCTCGTACCTGACCGGGAGGTTCTGGCTGCTCTCGGGTCTGCGGATGCTGCTCGTCGGCGGGCTCGCCGCGACCATCACGTTCCTGGTCGGCAAGCTCCTCGACGTCAGCGTGCTCGGCTAGGTCGGTCGACCCCGGACGCGGCAGCGGCGTCGGCGACTACGAGCCGGCTCGCCGCCGCGACACGGCCGGCCGCGATCGACGGATCGCCGGCGAGCAGGCGCCGCAGCATCGGTGCCTTGTCCTCCCCCGTGATCAACCACAGGACGGCCCGCGCGCGGCCCAGGACCGGGTACGTGAACGTCATCCGTCGCAGCCCCCGGTACTCGCCGGTGAGCGCGACGTCGCGGTCGGTCACCTCGAGCACTGGATCGCCCGGCACGAGCGACGCCGTATGCCCGTCGTCTCCCATCCCGAGGTGGATCAGGTCGAACGTCTCGGGGAGCGACGCGGCGTAGCGTTCGGCCGCCGCCTCGAGGTCGGCGTCGGTCACGGGCATCGGGCACAGGTCCGCGTCGGCAGGGAGGATGGAAGCGAGTTCGGTCAGGTTCCGGTCCGGGTCGCCGTCGGGCGCGACGCGCTCGTCGACCTGCCAGATGCCGACCCGGTCCCACGGGACGTCCTCGGCCGAGAGCTCGCGGAACATCTCCCAGGGGGTCCGGCCGCCGCTCACCGCGAACGTGAACCGCCCCCGCGCCCCGATCGCCTCGCGCGCCGCCGCGGCGACCACTTCGGCGGCCCGCCGCGCCACGGCGTCGGCGTCGGGCAAGACCTCGAGCTTGCGATCGATCACGACCCGTCCAGCCCATCGCCCCCGCCGGTCAGGTAGTCGAGGGAGTCCCGGAGCGCCTCGTACCGGCGCTCCCCGAGCTCGCGTCGGGCGCGAGCGTCGACCGCTGCGACCGCCCTGCGCGCCTCGGCAACGAACCGCCGTCCCCTCGCCGTCAGCCGGACCATCTTGGCGCGGGAGTCGTCGGCGTCCGGGACGCGGCGCACGTACCCACGGGTCTCGAGGTCGTCGACGAGCAGCATCATCCCCTGCTTCGACATCCGA
>DATFEU010000146.1:0-13103 GCA_035250725.1 Actinomycetota bacterium | reverse complement strand
CCGGGCTCACGCTTCGCCTTCATCCGCCAGACCACGCCGACGAGGATCACGAACAGCCACGCCGAGACGATGTTGATCGCCCGCGTGTTCGTGCAGCCGGCGCCGGTGGCGCGTTCGCACACGAGGTACCACAGGCTGTTCCAGCTGGCGGAGCGCGCGCCGCTGTTGCGGAAGAACTCCCACCAGCCGAGGGTGCCGAAGAGCGCGAACGGCAGGTTGACCGCGATCCAGGCGCCCGCGGCCGCCCACGCGAGATGGATCCCGCGATCGGGCTCCCTGCTCCGGAACCGGCCCACGACGAACGGGATCACCAGCAGTGCCGGGTACAGCTTGGCGGCGGCACCGAGTCCGAGCAGCACCCCGGACCACCCGTCTCGTCGTCGGAAGTACGCGAACGTTCCGCCAGTCGCGAGCGCGACCGCGATCAGGTCCCAGTTGTTCGTCGCGTAGAGCGCGAGCGTCGGCGCGAGCACGAAGTACAACGCGCGGGTGCCGACCATGAGGTACAGGAGCAGCGCGATCCAGAAGGCGGCGACCCAGACCAGGATCGCGTTCGCGTAGAAGAACCGCACGTCGGAGTCGCCGGAGGCGAACCCCGCGAGGCGAAGCGCGTACATCGTCAGGACCGGGTACTCGTCGCACGTGCTCCCCGGCGGGATGTCGCACGGATCGAGGTAGGGGAGCCGGCCCCCCGACAGCTGCTCGCTCGTCCGGAGCGCGACAAGGTCCGTGTAGCACACGTACTTGAACTGGCGGCCGTCTTCCCAGGACTCCCACACGCAGGGGGCCTTGATCGCGTGCCCCACGGCGAGCGTGCCCGCGAGCAGGCCGAACAGGAGGCCGAGTCCGATCGTGCGCCGGGGGGTCGACATCTCGTCGGATTATCTCCGGCGGGCCCTTGCTTCGAGCGGAGACGTCCACATCGCGCAGGTCGGTGGGTCAGGTGGGGGCGTCGTCGATCCCTACCGCCACCTCCGGCCCGATGGCGTCCGTCCCGACGTCGGTTCGGCGCACCCAGGAGACCACGCAGAGCACCAGGATCGCGGCGCGGACCACCAGTGCGATCTCGAACGCGCCGATCGGCGCGCCGGCGAGCCCGGAGTCCAGTCCGCCCAGGGTCCCGAACCAGGAGAACCGCGTGACGAACACCGCCACGTCCGCGAGCTCGAACGCCACGAAGAGCGGGAGGCTCGGCAGGGCGAGCGCGAACCACGGCAGGAGCCACAGGCCGAACTGCGGCGAGTACACCTTGCTGGAGAGCAGGAACAGCACGAGGATCGGGAACCCGAGCGTCCACCGGGAGAAATCCGGATGGCGCAGGGCCCTGAGCCGCCACGCGATCGCGACCGATCCGATGAACAGGATCGCTGAGCCGAGATCGGCCGGCCAGTCCACCGAGCACCCGAGCTCGCCGGTCAGACGGTGGCAGGCGACGAACCACAGGCTGTCCCAATCCGCCGTCCGCTCCGCGTTGTACCGGAAGAACTCCCACCATCCCGAGGTGCCGGCGATCGCGAAGGGCAGGTTCACGACGACCCAGGTTCCGAACGCGGCCGCCACGAGCCTCGTCCCGCGTTCGGGCTCGCCGTCGCGGAGCCGCCCGGCGACGAACGGGATCACGAGCAGCGCCGGGTAGAGCTTGGCCGCCGCCCCGAGCCCGAGCAGGAGTCCCGCCCATCCATCGCGCCTTCGGAGATACGCGAGGGTCGCACCGGTCGCGAACGCGACGGCGATCAGGTCCCAGTTCGTGGTCGCGTAGATCGCGAGCGTCGGCGCGAGCACGAAGTAGAGGGCCCGCGACCCCACCATGACGTACAGGCACAGGGCGGTCGCGAACGCCGCGAGCCACAGCAGGATCGCGTTCGCGTAGAAGAAGCGCGCGATGTCGGCGCCCGAGGTCCAGGCGGCGGCGCGCATCGTCCACATCGTGAGGACGGGATACTCGTCGCACGAGCCCGCGGACCCGTTCCCGCACGGGTCGAGGTAGGGGAGGCGGTCGCCGGCGAGACGCTCCTTGCCGAGCAGGGGCCCGATGTCCGTGTAGCACAGCCGCGTGTACTGGCGGCCGTCGCCCCACTCGCCGGATACGCACGGCGCCTTGAGCGCGTGCCCCAGCGCCAGCATTCCGGCCAGGAGCAGGAAGACCATCCCCAACCCGATCCGTCGCCCCGCGGCCGGCACCCGCCGATTATCCGGGCTCCGTCGAACGCGGCGGGGAGGGAAGGGGCGGATGCGATCGGAAGTGAAGGCGGGGCCGCCGAGGGGGAGGCGGCCCCGCCGTTCGTGCCGTCCCCTTCGTTGTCGGCAGGATCCCGGGCCGGCCTGAGCCGGCCCGGGAAGTTCTCCCAGGAGATCGACCTCGCCTAGAGGTAGGAGTGCGCGTCGTCGGGGAACCGGCCGGCAGCGACGTCGGCGGCGAACGCTCCCGCCGCCTCCGTGATCGCCCCGTGAAGGTCCGCGTACGCCCGAGCGAACTTGGGGAGCCGTTCGGAGAGGCCGAGCAGGTCGTGCAGCACGAGCACCTGCGCGTCGGTCCCCGGGCCCGCCCCGATCCCGATCGTCGGGATCTGGAGGGTCCGGGTGAGCTCGGCAGCGAGGTCCGCGGGCATCGCCTCGAGCACGATCGCGAAGGCCCCCGCCTTCTCGAGCGCAGTCGCCTGGTCGGCCAGACGCCGCGCCGCCTCTTCACCGCGACCCTGGACGCGGTAGCCCCCCAGCCCGTGGACCGACTGGGGCGTCAGCCCCACGTGCGCCATCACGGGGATCCCGAGATCGGTGAGCGTGTGCACGAGCTCGATCTGCACGCCCTCGATCTTGACGGCGCCGGCCCCCCCCTCCTTCAGGAACCGCCCGGCGTTGCGGACGCCCTCCTCGACGCTCACCTGGTACGACAGGAACGGCATGTCCCCGACCACCAGCGCGTTCGAGACGCCGCGGGCCACCGCGCGCGTGTGGTGGAGCATCTCCTCCATCGTGACCGGAAGCGTGTTCTCGTAGCCGAGGACGTTGTTGCCGACGGAATCGCCGACGAGCAGCACCGGGATACCGGCCTCGTCGAGGAGCTTCGCGGTGGGGAAGTCGTACGCGGTGAGCATCGCGAACCGCTTGCCCTCCGCCTTCCACGCACCGAGGTCGTGGATCGTCACGCTCATCGCTCGCGCCTCCTTGCGCTGAAGTGCACGGCAGTCGGCGGAAGTGTACTCGCGGCTCGACTCCTCCGGTCCGAGTCGCTCTCTCCTGTCACCGGCCGGTGCTAGGGTCGCGTCCTTGGACGCCCGGTACACTCTGGAGGCCAACCACACGTCCTGCTCCCCCCGTGGGGGCCGACCAGACCAGAGGAGGTGGGGCACTGAGGCAGTACGAAGCCATGCTCATCCTGCCCGCGGAGGCCGACGAGGCCGTCGTCTCCGGGGCGCTGGACCGCATCACCCGCGCGGTGAGCGAGGGCGGCGGCCAGGTCGGCAACGTCGACCGGTGGGGCCGCAGGCGGCTCGCGTTCGAGGTGGACCGGCAGTCCGAGGGGTACTACGTCGTGGTCGAGTTCACGGCCGATCCCGAAGCGATCACCGGTCTCGAGCGCGCGCTGCACCTCGCGGACGAGGTCTTGCGGTTCAAGGTGGTCGTGCGCGGCGAGGCCGCGTGACGAAGGGGATCTTCCCCCTTCCCGACACGCCATCCGTCGGGGAGCGGTCACGGATCGGAAGGTGATGGAGATGGCGAGCGAGAACCAGGTCATCATCGTGGGCAACCTCACGGACGACCCCGAGCTGCGGTATACGCCCAACGGGGCCGCCGTGGTGAAGTTCCGGGTCGCCGTGAACCGCCGTTACAAGGACGAGTCGGGCCAGTGGAAGGACGGCGAGACGTCGTACTTCTCGGTCAACGGCTGGCGGGGCCTCGCGGAGAACTGCGCCGAGACCTTGACCCGCGGCACGCGCGTGGTCGTGGCCGGCCGGCTCCAGATGCGCTCCTGGGAGACCCAGGAGGGCGACAAGCGCACGGTGGTGGAGATCGAGGCCGACGAGATCGGTCCGAGCCTGCGTTGGGCGACCGCGAAGGTCGAGCGCCAGAGCCGCTCGGGTGGTTCGAGCGACTGGGCTCCGGCCACGGTCGGCGCTCCCACGAGGAACGAGGAGACACCGCTGGATGCCACCGAAAGCTAGGAAACGGCCCGCGAAGCGGGAGAAGGAAGAGAAGGGCTGGCAGAAGAAGCAGAAGCGCAAGATCTGCATCTTCTGCAAGGAGAAGCTCGACCACGTCGACTACAAGGACACGGCGATGCTGCGCAAGTTCGTCTCCGAGCGGGGGAAGATCCGCGCCCGGCGCGTGACCGGCAACTGCTCGCAGCACCAGCGCGCGGTCGCGACGGCGGTCAAGAACGCCCGCGAGATGGCGCTGCTGCCGTACTCGTCGCGATGAGGATCATCCTGCAGAAGCCCGTCGACAAGCTCGGCGCCCCCGGCGACGTCGTGGAGGTCGCCGACGGCTACGCGCGCAACTACCTCATGCCCCGCGGGCTCGCCGTCAAGGCGACCAGGGGCGGCGAGAAGCACGTCGAGAGCCTGAAGCGAGCGCACACCGTGCGGGTCAACGAGGCCAAGGCCGAGGCCGAGCAGGTCGCGCAGCGTCTGATGGCCTCCCCCGTCGAGGTCCCCGCGCACACCGGCGAAGAGGGCCGGCTGTTCGGCAGCGTGACCGCGAGCGACATCGCCGAGGCGATCGGTCGGCAGCTCGACGTTCGGATCGACCGGCACGACGTGCACCTCGAGGAGCCGATCCGCTCGGTCGGCGTCCACGAGGTGCGCGTCCACCTGTTCGCCGAGGTCGACCCGATCATCTCGGTCGAGGTCGTCCCGGACGAGCAGTCGGTCTGAGTCCCGGCCTCAGCGGTCGAAGGGCGCGCTGAGGTCGGGCCTCGGCCCGGGCTGCGAGTCGCTGTGCTCCGCAGACTCGATCGTGACTTCCGGCTCGCTCGACGACGCCCGGGCCGAGCCCCTCCCCGCGCGCCGTCGCGGTGCTCGCTATCTGGAGCGTGGCCCCCAGAAGCGCTCGTGGCCCGACCTGACCATCGCTTCGACGTTCATGCGGTCGGGGCCGGGCCCGCCGTGGCGACGGCGCCACCGCTCGATCCCTCGCCGGACAGGTTCGTCTCGATCCTCTGCCTGAACGAGCGATAGGCAGGTCGCGCACGCGAGCCACGCCTCCCTCCGCCCGGACCTTCTCCGCGGCGTCCACGAGGGTCTTGAAGCGGGGCCTTCGAACCACGCGACCGTCGGGCTCTCGCTGCAGAAGCTGCACGGGCGCCCACGCATCGTCTTTCGCCTCCTTCACGTACCGATCCACGATCTCGGATCGCGTTCCATCATGCGTCGCTCATCCAGCGAATCGCCCTCGAGGAGGGCCATGTAGTTGGCGGCGAGGTCGAGGTAGACACGCATCAGGTCGCGGTTCTCTCCCCTTTCATTCAGGAACGCCGTCGCGTAGGAGCGAAGAGAGCTGTGGGTGTGGCGCCTGATCGCCTGGAGGCGCTCGCTCTCCTACGGTTCAGGATCGCTCGGGTGCTGACGGCCTCTTCACCTCCGGCTCGTATGCGAACCAAGACCCGATCGACCTACCGCCCGACGTAGCCACGGATCGCTGCGGGCGCCCTGGACGAGTCGAGGGGAGAGGCGCAGAATCACATCGTTGTCATTCGGGTGTCGGTGGCGGGCGCTACACACCCATCCACACGGTTTCCCCCATGTGGAAGCGCAGGTCGGAGGCACAGTGACAAGGATTCTTCAGGCACGACCAGCGGATCGGGTTTCACCAAGGGTTTTCCACTGGCCCCGGGCCGGACGCGGACCTAGCCTTGGCCGGTTCATGACCGGGTGGAGGCGGGGGTGGTAAGAGCGGCCGACGACGTTCGGCGCATCCGGTCTGAGCGCGTCCCGCCGCACAACCTCGAGGCCGAGGAATCCGTCCTCGGTGCGATGATGCTCTCGCCCGAGGCGATCGCGGACGTCATCGAGATCGTCCGGCCGACGGATTTCTACCGGACCGCGAACGCCACGATCTTCGAGACCCTCCGCCAGATCTACGGGCGAGGCGACCCGGTGGACGCGATCACCGCGGTCGAGGAGCTGAAGCGCCGGGGAACGCTGGAGCAGGTCGGGGGTCACCTCGCGATCCACGACCTCGTGGAGCGGGTGCCGACGCCGGCGGCCGCCCCCTCGTACGCCCGCATCGTCGCCGAGACCGCGCTGCTGCGCCGCCTGATCGGCGCGGCCGCCGACATCATGGAGCTCGCGTTCTCCGCGCCCGAGGAGCCGGAGCGCGTGGCCGACCAGGCCGAGCAGCGGATGTACGACGTCGCCCGTCACGACGAGAAGGAGCAGGTCGCCTCGCTCAACGAGCTCGTGGACCAGGCGATGATGGACCTGGAGAAGCTCCAGAACCGCGAGTCCCCGTTCGTCGGCGTCCCCACCGGGTTCCGCGACGTCGACACCCTGCTCTCGGGCCTGCAGCCCGGAAACCTCATCATCGTCGCCGCGCGTCCGGGCGTCGGCAAATCGTCGCTCGTCACCAACGTCGCGCGCAACGTGGTGGTGGACTCGAGCAGGCCGGTGGCGATGTTCTCCCTCGAGATGTCCCGGTGGGAGATCGGCATGCGGTTGCTCTGCGCCGAGGCGCGCGTGCCCTGGGACAGCATCCGGAACAAGCGAGTGGGGGCGGAGGACTGGTCGCGGATCGCGCAGGCTGCGGACACCCTGCACGAGGCACCCCTGTACATCATCGATTCGGGGAACGTCACGCTGGTCGACATCAGGGCGAAGGCCCGAAGGCTCGCGGCGCGCAGCGCCGGCCTCGGCCTCATCATCGTCGACTACCTGCAGCTCATGTCCCACACCCGCAGGGTCGACAGCCGTCAACAGGAGATCGCCGAGATCAGCCGGGGCCTGAAGATGCTCTCGAAGGAACTCCAGATCCCTGTGGTCGCCGTCTCGCAGTTGAACCGCGACCCCGAACGCCGTCAGGACAAGCGCCCCCAACTCTCGGACCTGCGCGAGTCCGGCGCGCTCGAACAGGATGCGGACGTCGTGATGTTCATCCACCGGGACGACTTCGACCCGGCGAAGAAGGGCCTCGCGGACCTCATCGTGGCCAAGCACCGGAACGGTCCCACCGACACCGTGCCGCTCACGTTCCTGCCGCACCTCACGCAGTTCCGCAACCACGCGACCAGCTCGTGACCCCGGACGGACGCCGCATCCGGGCGATCGTCCGGCGGCTCGAACGGCACTTCGGCGACCTGCTGCCCCCGCGGTCATCGGATCCGCTCGACGAACTGATCCTGACGGTCCAGTCACAGCACACGAGCGACCTGAACGCCGAGCGCGCGTTCGGCCTCCTGCGCGGGCGCTACCCGGAATGGGACGACGTGGTGAGGGCGCCCGTGGGCAAGCTGGCGGACACGATCCGCCCGGGTGGGCTCGCCAACACGAAGGCGGCCCGCATCCAGGCGATCCTGCGCGAGATCCATCTCAGGGAGGGGCGGTACGACCTGTCGGGGCTCGCGAGCAGATCGGACCGGGAGATCCAGGACTACCTGCTGTCGCTCCCCGGCGTGGGTCCCAAGACGGTTGCCGTCGTCATGGCGTTCTCGTTCGGCCGCGAGACGATCCCCGTCGACACGCACGTGCACCGCGTCGCGACGCGGCTCGGCCTCGTGCCGAAGACCTCCGCGGAACGCGCCCAGCGGCTGCTCGAGGCCTCCGTCGCCGACCCGCTGAAGACGCCTCTTCACGTCGGCCTGATCGAGCTCGGGCGGCGGATCTGCAAGGCGGGGCGTCCGCGCTGCGAGGACTGCCCGCTCTACGAGCTGTGTCCGACGGGACCGGTCGTCCTCGGCTCAGGCGGGCTTGGATGAGGCGATCGAGCGGGCGAGGGGAATCGAACCCCCGTTTCAAGCTTGGGAAGCTTGCGTTCTACCATTGAACCACGCCCGCGTGGTCCGACCTGCGACCGAGCGGGACACAGTCTAGCCACACTCTCCGAGCGAGGTGGCGCGAGGGTCTGAAGGAGCGTCGAGGCGATGATCCTGTCCGACGTCGATATCCGCAAGGAGATCTCGGCCGGCCGGATCGAGATCGACCCGTTCGACGACACGTGCGTGCAGCCCTCATCGGTGGACCTGCACGTGGACTCGCAGTTCCGCGTGTTCGCGAACGCTCGGTATCCGTTCATCGACGTTCGCCGCGAGATGCCCGACCTCACCGAGCTCGTCGAGGTCGAGGGGGACGAGCCGTTCATCCTCCATCCCGGGGAGTTCGTGCTCGGGTCCACGTTCGAGCGCGTCCGCCTGCCCGAGGACACGGTCGCTCGGCTCGAAGGCAAGTCGAGCCTCGGCCGTCTGGGGCTGCTGATCCACTCGACCGCGGGATACGTCGACCCGGGCTGGGACGGGTACCTGACGCTCGAGCTCTCGAACGTCGCCAACCTGCCGATCACCATCTATCCGTTGATGAAGATCGGGCAGATCTCGTTCTTCCCGCTCAGCACGCCGGCGGAGGTGCCGTACGGGTCCCGCGAGCGCCGCTCCAAGTACCAGGGGCAGCGGGGACCGACCGCGAGCCGGTATTTCCAAGAGTTCGAGGACGAGACCTAGCGCTCCGGTGTCGGGGGGTCACCCTCGTCGGTCGGAGGTCGATCCTCGTGCCGGCGCTCGGACTGCGCCTTGAGCGCGCGGTACCAGGTGTCCTCGTAGGCGTGCTCGTCCCGCTCGTCCGGATCGGGTTCGACCGACCGCTCGGCGGGCTTGTTCTTGCTCATCGTCGCTCAGCCTCCGCCGCCGGCGCCCCGCGTCCCGATGTCCACCATATGCAGGTCCGGGCCGATGCCCATCGAGACGGCCGCCATCGCCGCCTGGGTCCGATTCGTGACGCCGAGCTTGCGGAAGACCGCCGCCAGGTGCGCCTTGACGGTCTTCTCGGACAGGTAGAGCGCGCGCGAGATGTCCCGGTTGCTCCTGCCCTCGGCGAGGAGCGCGAGGATGTCCGTCTCGCGCTGCGTGAGGACCCCGGCCGAGCGCGAGCCGCGGGATCCGTCGGGGTTCGAGGCGTCGACCCCCGTCGCCTCGAACAGGTTCTGGATCACCTTGGGCGACAGCACGTTGCCGCCGCCGGAGATCGCGACCTTGATCGCCTGTTCCAGATCGTCGGGCGTCGCGTCCTTCAGCATGTAGCCGGCGGCGCCGTCGGCGAGGGCGCGGCGGACGTAGTGCGCGTGATCGAACGACGTCAGCATGATGACGGGCACGTCGGGCCACCGGGCCTTCAGCTCGTGGAGCAGCTCCAGCCCGTCCGAGTCGGGCATCCGGACGTCGACGAGCGCGATCTCGACGCCCTTCGACATCAGTTCCAGCGCCGAGGAGGCATCGGGCGCCTCGACGACCTCCGCCTCGGGGAAGCAGCCGCGGACCACGTGGCCGATCCCACGCCGGACGAGCGCGTGATCATCGACGACCAAGACCTTCACGAGGAACCTCCGGGGTCGGCGATGGGGAGATGTGCCACGACCAGCGTCCCGCCGCCGGGGGCCGGTCCGATGTCGAGGGTCCCGTGGGCTTCGGCGACCCGCCGACGCAACATCCCGAGGCCTAGGTGCCCGGCGATGGCCGGGCCGTCCTCGAATCCCTTGCCGTGGTCCTCGACGTCGACCTCCAGCTCGTCGCCCCACGCCTGAACCCGGACGCTCACCCGGTCCGTCTGTGCGTGCTTGGCGGCGTTGGCCACGGCCTCACGGATCACGGCCGACGCGACCTCGAGCACCGTCGCCGGGACCGAGGTGAGGTCGCCCTCGACCGACCAGGTCGCTGGGAGCTGCCACCGTTCGATCGCGCGGCCGAGCGTCTGCTCGAGCGATTCGACCGGTGCGGGCGGAGTGAGCGTCGCCAGCATCTCGCGGATCTCGTCGAGCGCCAGCCGGAGCTCGACGACGGCCTCGTGCAACGCGCTGACGACCTCGGAAGGTTCGACCTCGACCCGTCGCGCGAGCGACTCGAGCTCGAGCACCGACGCCGTCACCACCTGCGTGAGACCGTCGTGGACCGCGTACGCGAGCACCGCGCGATCCGGTTCGAGGGCGCTCTCCACCGCGCGCGCGATCGACGACGACCGCACGGCATGCTCGAGGTCGGCGAGCGGCCGCACGACCTCGGCCGAGGGGCCGGGGGCCTCCTGCCCGCCACGAAGCGCCATCGCTCTGTCCACCGTCCTCCGTCCCTCGACCCGCGTGTGTGGATCGGGTATCCCCTGCCTCGTCACGCAGGTCGGCACCCGTCGCTCGACGGATGCTGGTCCGTTCGTCCTAGCACTCGTTTCGGCCGTTCGGGTCGCCGCCTTGAACGTTGGACCGAGAGGACCGGGTGCCCGTGCGTGCCCGGGCGGCTACCGCGCGCCGATGGAGCGGTCGAGCACCTGGGCGAGGTCTTCGACACGGCCGACGTCTGGCCGGGCTCGGGCGCCGTCGTCGAGCATGATCAGGCAGTACGGGCACGAGACCGCGATCGTGTCGGCCCCGGTCGAGGCAGCCTCCTCCACACGCTCCTGGTTGATCCGCTTGCCGATCCGCTCCTCCATCCACATCCGGGCGCCCCCGGCGCCGCAGCAGAGGGCCCGTTCGCCGTGGCGGGGCATCTCGACCGTCTCGGCACCCGGGATCGAGTTCAGGGCGCGGCGGGGATCGCGGTACACGTCGTTGTGACGTCCGAGGTAGCAGGGATCGTGGTACGCGATCGTCTCCTCGAGCCGGCCGCCCGGGCGCAGCCGTCCGTCTGCGACCAGGCGCGCGAACAGCTGCGAGTGGTGGATGACCTCGAACCTCCCACCGTAGTCGGGGTACTCGTTGCGCAGGGTGTTGAAGCAGTGCGGGCAGTTCGCGATCACGCTCGTGACCCGTGCGTTCGCGAGGGTCTCGACGTTCTGTTCGGCGAGCGTCTGGAACAGGTACTCGTTGCCGATCCGCCGCGCCGGGTCACCGGTGCAGAGCTCGCGCGGTCCGAGGATCGCGAACGATACGCCGGCGCGTTGGAGGACCCGGACCACCGACCTCGAGATCTCCTTGGCGCGGTCGTCGAACGAGCCGGCGCACCCCACCCAGTACAGGAACTCGGGGGCGCGTTCATCCTCACCGATCACGCGGATGTCGAGTCCTTCGGCCCAGTCCGCCCGGGTATCCTGCGGGAGGCCCCACGGGTTGTTCGTGCTCTCGAGGTTGCGCAGCAAGGCGCCTGCCTCGGTGGGGAACCGCGACTCAGCCATCACGAGGTTCCGCCGCAGGTCGATGATCGTGTCGACGTGCTCGATGTCGACGGGGCACTCCTGCATGCACGCCCCGCACGTGGTGCAGGCCCAGACCACCTCCTCGTCCACGACGTCGGGGACGAGCGGCACGGGTTCAACCTCGGCCCCGCTCCGGGCCGACTCGAGCACCTGGGGCCCCCGTTCGAACAGGTGGTCACGCAGGTTCATCACCAGCAGCTTCGGCGAGAGTGGCTTGCCGGTGTTCCACGCGGGGCACGCCGCCTGGCAGCGCCCACACTCGGTGCAGGCGTAGAGGTCCAGGACTTCCTTCTGCGTGAGGTCGGTGATCGTCGCGGCGCCGAGGTACACGTCGCCGTCGGCCGCCTCCAGATCGATCTTCAGCGGCGCCAGCGTGCCGCGCGGGCGCGTGTTGGCGAGCCAGACGTTGATCGCGCTCGTCGCGATGTGCAGGTGCTTCGAGTACCCGAGGTAGACGAGGAACCCCAGGATGATCAGGAGGTGCACCCAGAGCGCCGTCCACATCGTCGCCTGCTGCCAGCCCTCCGACATCCAGCCGAGGCCGGCGGCCACGGTCGTCGAGACGGGCGTCCACCACGTCTCGGTCGCGTGGGAGAGGGCGATCCTCGCGCCGCGCGCGAGGAACAGCGTCGCGACGATCAGGAAGATCAGGCCGAGGATGCGGTACGCGTCCGTGGCGTGGCTGCCCACGAACCGCTCGGGCCGCTGCGCGAGGCGGATCGAGAGAGCGATGCCGACCCCGACGACGACGCCCAGCGCGAGGACGTCCTGCAGGAAGCCCAGCCAGGCCGCCCCGCCGACGATCGGGAGCTCGAAGGCGGGGTCGATCACCTGTCCCGCCACCTCGAGGATCGTCGTCAGCAGGATCAGGAATCCCCAGAAGATCAGGGCGTGCATGAGCCCCGGCCCGACCCGCTGGAGGAGCTTGCGCTGCCCGAGCACCTCCGTGGCCTCCCTGCCCACCCTGCGGGGGAGTTCGCCGCGCCGGTCCACCGGCCTGCCGAGCCGGACCATCCTCGTGAGCTGGCGGGCCCTCCGGGCGGCGAGCGCGAAGGCGGTGCCGACGAACAGGAGGAGGACCGCGGCCCGCACGAGCATCCCGGCGAGCATACCCCGCTGCGCCACGCGTGAACTCAGGGCTGGTTCCGAGGGCGGGAATAGGCACGAGGGTACCGAGGGTTGATAGCGAGGCACTCAGGTTCTATCATGCACTTCCACTGAACACGAACAGGAGGGAGCAACACGATGACGCGAGCGGTCGGGATCGACCTGGGAACGACGAACTCCGTGGTCTCGGTGCTGGAGGCGGGCGAGCCGGCCGTCGTGCCGAACGCCGAAGGCTCCCGCACCAGTCCCTCGGTGGTCGGGTTCTCCAAGAACGGCGAGATCCTCGTCGGCGAGGTGGCCAAGCGCCAGGCCATCACGAACCCGGACCGGACGGTTCGGTCCGTCAAGCGCGAGATGGGCTCGAAGGAGTGGGGTCTCGACGTCGACGGGAAGCAGTGGACGCCGCAGGAGATCTCGGCGCAGATCCTCGGCAAGCTGAAGCGGGACGCCGAGGCCTACCTCGGAGACACGGTCACCCAGGCCGTCATCACGGTGCCCGCGTACTTCGACGACTCCCAGCGCCAGGCCACCAAGGAGGCCGGCCAGATCGCGGGCCTCGAGGTCCTGCGGATCATCAACGAGCCGACCGCGGCAGCCCTCGCCTACGGGCTGGACAAGCAGCACGACCAGACGATCCTCGTGTTCGACCTCGGCGGGGGCACGTTCGACGTGTCG